>JBBRCN010000001.1:0-96880 GCA_038204775.1 Burkholderiales bacterium
CTCGCCTGCGCAGCCAACCGCTTGGCGTGCTCGACAAGCTTCGCATCCGACGAACGCGGTCGTGCCATGGCAGGCTCCAGTCTTGAGCAACAGCTCAGAGCATGCCACAGATCGGCTCATCTTGAACGCTCATTGGAATAACGAACATCGCTTGCAGCGCGGCGGCCTGGGCCAGCAGCATCGTTTCCAGCTGGGTCAGGTCGCCGCCGGCAATGGCCTTGACCTGCCCATGCAGTACGTCAGCCAGTGCTTGCGGGCTGGCGCCACCGTTGACGTGCGGCAAGTACTGCGCCACCAGCGCGACGTTCGCGGTGCCGTCAGTCGCCACACTGGCCGCGAGTTGTTCTTCGTCGGCCTTCTTCTTGGCTTGCTGCGCTAGGTCTTCGGCGGTCGGCGCCGTCTTCGCTGGCGTGGTCTTCTTCGTCTTCTTGGTCAGCATGTCTCACCTCGTGCTTGGTTGCTTTGCGTCATCGGCCATCGGCGCTCGTGCGGGCATTGCAGAGAATCCGCTGCACACCTGGGCCATCGTCACCAGCGCCACCGGCAGGTCACGGCCGACAGAAGCGAAGCGGTGGTTGCCGCAGCGCAAGCCCGTCGAGACTGACCCGTCTAGGTGCCTGCACTCTAGGCAGTAGATGCGGTGGGCGGCCTGCACGTCCCGCAGGTGTAGTTGCTCGGCCAGGTCTTCGGCGTCTTGCTGGCCGAACCCGCGCCGCTGTATCGCCGCCGCGCGTGCCTGAAACCGGGCCATAGCCGCGTCATCCCACGGCTCGGCGTGTGCGGTGCCACCTCGGGCTTTCGTGAGGCTGTAAGGCCGCTCCTGGGCTGGCGCGGTGGGCTTTCTGCTGTAGCTGGCGCAGGTGTTCGCATACCCGGCCGGCGGCCAGGCCAGGCCGAACCCGGCGTCGGCCGGGATCAGACCAGCTCGCACGGGCTCGCCGCAGGTTCCACGCTTCAGCAAGTGCCTGCAGTCGGTGCAGCGGCTGGCGGCGCGCAGGGATGGCTGCGGCGCCAACATCTCATTGGCAGCGACCTCGCCGCCGGCCAGCAGCGCCAGCAACTCGAGCTTGTAGTCGCGCAACTCGACCAGCAACTCGATGGGCACCGCCGCCCACGGGCTGATGGCGAGGCTCTCACCCCTGGCCGTGAAAGTCAGGCCTGCGCCGACTAGGCGGTCGAGCAGGTCGACGGCGCCCATCAGGAAACACCCTCGGCCGTTGCCCCCGTGCCCACTTCTGCGCCTACAGCGTGCCTGCGCTCTCCCCCCGTACCCCCCGCAGCGATGAGGGCGCGCTCGGCGCACCCTTCTGCGCCGTCATCTGTGGTTGCGCCGTCATCACACGTCGGCGCACTCGGCGCACCGATCCGCCGCAGCCCATCGGGGGTGAGCGCCCAGCGTTCGCGTGGCTTCCGCTCGGCAGTTCTGTAGTCCTCGATCATCAGCAGCTTGGCCCGTTGCGCGTCGCGCAGCAATTCCAGCGCGTCGCGTGGCTTCACCTTTGGATAGCCTTTTGCGTCCCCCAACAGCGTTGGCACATTCGTCCGAGCCTGCGCGTGCGGGCTGCAGTACTCGCCGCGTACAAAGGCTTCGTGTATGACCTTGAGAAGCGCCCGTATATCGTTGCGGTCGGCGATGCCCTGCACGACAGGCTGCATCGGCGTGTCGACTTGGGGAATGCCGCCCTTGGGCCACAACAGCGGCAATGGCTGGCGCATCTCGCCATGATTCGACTTCTGGTGCTCCAGTAGCAGCGCGCCTTACTTGTCTCGGCTCATAAACAGGCGAGACCGCGCGCTGTTGTGCCAGGCGGTCGAACCGCTGTAGCCCTCGGTGCCGGTGCGGTCGCCTCGACTGCTGCCCTTATCGACGTGCGCCAGCAGCAACACGGCGCCGCCTTTGACCTGCGCGATGCGGGCCAGCGCACGCATGAAGCCGCGAACCCGTGCGCGGTCTATTTCCTGGGCGTCGAACGTGTCGCTTGCGTTGTCGACGATCAAAACGTCGATCTCGTGCTCCTCGACGTAGGCCCGCAGCGCCTCATAGCTGGACGTGGTGGCGCCGTAGCGCGTGCCCTTGGCGTTGACCTCATGGAACAGCGTCGGGTCGCCCTGGGTGGCGTCTAGGATGTGCAGCCGACCGTCCAGCGCCGACGGGTGAACATCCATCGCGCGGCAAGTGAACTTCAGGCGATGCCGCATGATGTCGGGACCGTCTTCGCCGGAGAAGAGCGCCACCTTGCCGCGCCGGGTTGGGATGCCCAGCAACAACATGCCCGACGCAATTGAGACGCCGGCCATCAGCGCGAGAAAGGTCTTTCCCGTGCCGCCTTGCGCGCTCAGCAGTGTCACCACGCCGGCCGGTAGGTAGTCGTCCCACCAGAAAGTTGGCGCGGGCGGGTCGACATGCGCCAGGTCCGCCAAAGAAACAACGTAGAACAAGGGCTGCGCGGCCGTGTTGACCTCTCCGGCTTCTGCGAGCCCACTGCTTTGCCCAGTGTGGCTTTCGAGGATGCCGTCTAAGTTCACGCTACCGAGTTCGCGCTCGCGCGCCGCAGCCCACTCGCGCCGCTCGACCCGGTTCCACGACTCGCTGCCGATGGTCAACCAGTTGTCGCCCGCATCCTTCAGCGCGGCACTAGGGTTGCCGTTGTGCATCAGCACCTCGAAGAGCACCGAAGGCGTCATGCGCGCCGCCACCTGCACCGCCGGTGTGAAGCGGGTCGCTGTTGCTCAGGCTGTGACCACGGCCGTCCTTCACGCTGGCGCTGTAGGAGCCGCTTTCACTGTTCGGGTGGCAGAACGTGTTGCCGCGCTGCGAGTACCCGGCCTGCAGCAGGATGTCGTTGACCGTGTACGCCTCGTTGAAGGCGTCGATCAGGCCAGACCTACCCTTCGGGTTGGGTTGGGCTGCGCGCGTCGCATTGCGCTCTGCAGCGGCCTTCCTGGTGGCTTCCAGCGCAGCAGCAGCGTCGGCCAGAACCTGGCGCTTGCTTGCGATCTCCTTAGCCCACGCGAGCATTGGATCGAATAGCGGGCCGGTGCGCTGCGAACGTGCCTCGTAGAGCGCGCCGCGGTTGGGCAGGTAGCACAGCTGCCCCGTGCGCTCGCTCACGCGGTCGGGGGCCAGGCCCGACGACGACAGCATGTCGTTCAGCGCCTGCTGCGCGAGCACCCATTCCGCCCCCGACAGTGGCTGACTCAGCGGGATCATCGCCCGGCACTTGGGCTTGTCCGTGGTCGAACTGCTTGACGTGTAGGCCTCGAACTGCGCTTCGCCGATGACGTTGATGACGAGTGCCGCCTCGACAGCGTGCACACCTTGTGGGTCAACGTCGAAGTCAGCCCACAGAATCCAGAACTGGCCTTCGCGCTCCTGGCTCAAGAATGATCTGGTTGGCAGCGTCGAGGGGATCAGCCACTGTGCTTCTCCCTTCGGCACCTGCTGCGGGCTGTCCACCAGCGCCTGCACGCCGGCCCAGTCGATGGTGACGTAAGGCTCGGGGCGTTTGGCGCCTGGCTCGTTCGTGTGGTGCTGGCCGTAGCCGCTGACCATGCGGGCGGTCAAGATGCACCTCCGGGGTATTTCGGTGCCTGCCTCAAAATACTTTTAAACGTGTCGAGCACCGTGCTCATCGACTCAAGCTCGGCCTGCTCGATGACGAGGGAGTGATTCCAGGCATCGACATCGATCAGGTTGCGAATCGCGCCGTCGACTCGCTCGCGCAGCATCGGCGGCGACAGCGCGTCCAGCTCCCAGCACCTGTGACCGTGGTTCTCGACGAACCACTGGTAGCGCGAGTCACCTGCCTTGTCCGCCGCCGGGAAGAAGGGCAGGTCGGTGTCGGTCTCTAGGATCGCCACCCGCTCGAACTCGATCACGCCGAGGTAGCGGTCGATTCGGCCCGGGATGTCGACCTCGGACATATGCAGGCCGGAAGGATCCCAGTCGCCGACGTAGATGACGTGCAACGGCGTGTCGTGCTCTGTCGAGCGCACCGCGGCGTCGTGCAGCGCGGTCGCCGAGCCGTAGCCGTGCATCACCCGGAAGCCGTCCGCATAGCGGCTCAAAACGTCGGCAATCGTGCCCCGGATCGTCCCTTTCTCGGACCACACTTCGACGCGGCGTGGCTGGTCGTTCCAGTTGTCCCGGCGGTACTGGTCGACCGCGGCGCCGATCAGCGACTCGAGGTTATCCCACGTTGCCGCCTGCTCCACCCTGCGCGTTTCGTCGACGATCCACCCCCACGGGATTTCGCCATCCTCGCGCGCACCGACCAGGAGACTCCCGACCTTGTTGGTCGTGTTCTTCTTCATGTCGGGAATGAGCTTGCGCACGAACAGCTGGTAGCAGACGGCACGCACACTGGCCGGCTGAATCTCGGTCAGTATTTCTAGGCAGGCATCAATTAGGTCAAGCGTGGCATGGGCCTTGCCGCGGACTTTGCGGATGGCGACGGTAGTCATGCGCGTACACCCATCTGCAGCAGCACCGCGGCCACTGCGAGAAGGTCCGGGAGCTGGCGCGCACGGTCCCATCTGCAAAGAAGGTAGCCATTTGCCAGCTCGTGCAGCGCGTAACCGGCCATCGCGGCGCGGGCCTGCAACGTGAGGAAGTTCTTGCGCGCCCAGTCGAGGTCGGTAACACAATTGAGCTGTTGGTTTTCTTGAGTCCCTGCGCCCGGCGCCGCTGCAACGGTTCCGGGCGTTTTCGTGTGCGGGGCGTTCGTGACGGGTGCGCGCGCTTCGGCTTCGATGGGGCAGGCTCTTTTCATTTACGCCACTCCCAGCACGCGGCGTAGTTCGGCCACCGGCCATGCGAGCCGGCCATGCACGCGCAGCGGTCGCAGTGGGCCGTTTTCTAGGCAGGCCCAGGCTCTCAATGTCTGTGGCTGGCGGCTCAGGTGATACGCGGCGGTCGCCGTGTCGACGGCGGCGCCGGTTTCACGGTCGAGGGAGAGGAAGACAGGCGGCGCGCCGCGCTTTTCCCAATTCGCCAGCGTCGCGGCATTCGGCGGCCCGGCAAGGGCTTGCGTCGAGGTTTCCATGAAGACTCCAAAACCCCGCCGAATGGCAAGGCATGGAAGCCCATTCTTTTCATGCGTGCGCCGTTGGGAACAGCAGCGGCGTTCAGCGGCGTTTCTGGCGCTTCTCTGGGTGCAGTCGCTTGTTTAGCGCGTCCCTCGTGAGATAGGCGGGTTCACCCTTTTTCGTGTGCTTGATGCCATCGGTCGTGGAAGCCAACAGCGGCGGATGTTCCTCATGCGCCAGAACCTGCAGTTGCGCCAACACCTGCGCTGTGTCCGTTGGGTCGTGGCACTTGCTCTGCGCAAGTTCAATTACCGGGTCGAGGATGTCGCGGCGCTGCGCTTCATTGATCAAGTGCCGAACTACTGCAGCAGCTCCAGCAGGCGCCAGCTCGATGTTGGTGGCTGCGCTGGGCGCCGGTGGCGACGGGGTGGCCTGCGTGTTGGGCGTTGCAGCCGTTGCTGGCGCGGGCGGCGGCGTGGAGTTTAAGAGTGCGACGGCATCGACGTACTCGTCAATCCACGAGTGGTAGCGCGTCTGCATCTCTTTGACGGCGTGCAACCAATCGTGCAGCGACCGAAAACGCGGTTCAGTTCGACTCAGGTCTTCAAATCGTTGCCGCAGTTTCAGGAAGTCGCCGGGCACAGTTTGGTCTGTGCTGTTGCTTTCGGCATCCGACAAGGTTTCTTTGTTCGGATTGAACCGGCACAGCAACATTGCCGCCTTGACAGGCTCAACGTCAGCAAGGCTGAACCAGTGATCAGCATCCATCGTCACGTCCCACCAGACACGAAGTTCCTCAGCCTCTTCGGAAGCGGTCATAGGTTGACCGCTATCCGCAAAGTCTGCGGCCGCCATTTCGGCCTTAGACCTCTGATCCTGGTCTTCGTTCGTCATTGCATTCCCCCGATGCGCCCCCGGTAGAGGTGCCCCAGCAGGCCAGCGGGGGCTGGCGGTTCGGCCCGTTTTCGACGCGGGCCTAGCTGGGCGAAACGGAATCAACCCTTCACAGCACCGCGCGCCACGGCATCGCGCAACAGCGCATTGATGCGGGTCTGCCAGCCCGGGCCGGTGGCCTTGAACGCGGCCAGCACGTCGGCATCAACGCGCATGTTCAGCGTCGGGCGCGTGACTGCTGATGGCGGCCGCCCGGGGCCGCGCTTGATGTTGGCGCTGGCCCAATGGGCGGCCACCGCGGCTGGGTCGTTGGGGTCATAGGGCTCGGCATCGCTGGCCGGGTCATGGGCCACGGGCACATCGGCTGCGGCCTCGCTCTTGACTCGCTGCCAATCGGTGCCGGTGGGCTTGGGCTCAGTGGGTTTCTTTCCAGCTCGCATACAGATTCCTTTCAGTCTTGGATGCCCGGCGCAGCGATATGGCGCGCACTTCGTCGGGCTCGCGCAGCACGTAGACCAGCACCAGCACCATGCCGGCCACTTGGACCATCGCCACGTCCATCAATCGGGGCTCGTTGCCCTGGGGTGAGGTCAGCGTCAGCTTGTCGGGTGCGTCAAACACCATCGGTGCATCGGCCAGCGATAGGCCGTGCTTGACGATGTTGGCCGCGTTTTTGTTCGGATCAAATGTGAAGCGCACGATTATTGTAGGGGCAAAAATTGCCTTGTTCAAGTCACCACGCGCAGGCCAGCCGGCGCAGCGGTGGCCGGGTCGAATTCAATCTTGGCCTCTTTCAGAATCCACGCTTCGATGCGCTCGTGATGCACGCGCAGCAGGTCGAGCGGGCGCACCGTGTAGTGGCGCTCGGCGGTCGCGCTGGGCTTGTGGCCCATCAACTGCGCCACCACGCCGGTCGGGATTTCCAGCCACTCGGTCAGGCTCTTGAATGAACGGCGCAGGCCGTGGAGCGTCAGGCCCTCAAGCCCAGCCACCTTGCAGGCGGTGGCGTGCAGTTCATTCGGGGCGGCCACGATGGGCACGCGCACCTCTGAAAACACATGCTCGTTGCGGCGGGGCAGGGCGGCCAGCAGGCGCGCCACGTAGCGGGTGAGCGGAATCACGCGCTCGCCTTCCATCTTGTCGCGGATGGTCAGGCCCTTCCACTTGGTATTGAGGTCTTCCCAGCGTACCTCCAGCACCTCGCCCGGCCGGGCGCCGGTCAGCAGCACGGTCTGACAGTACGCGGCCACCACCGGGTTACGGATGGCGCGCACGGCGGCAAACCAGGCCGGTAGTTGCTCGCGCTGCAGGGCATCGGACTTGACGCCCGGCCGGCCCAGCTTCTCGCGGGCCTTCTTCGACTTGGCAGAGTTCACGGCAGGCAGGATGCCCGCATAGGCCGGTTGTTCAGCGCACCAGCCGAGAAAGGCTTTCAGGAGGCGCCACGCCAGCCGGGCGACGGTCGGGCGGGTTTTGGCTTCCTTCGCGGCCCACGCTTCGATGCTGGCGGCGTCGAGGTCGCGCAGCGGCAGCGCCAGCAGCGGCGCCAGCGAACCGGCCTGCAGCGGCTTTGAGCGCTTGCCCATCGTGCCGCCCGGCTCGCCCTTGATCTTGTGGTCGAGGCGGTGGCGGTCGCCCCATTGTGGGGTGCGTTTAAGGATGTAGGCATCCCATGCCTCGCGGGCGATGACGTGCTGGCGCTGCTCATCGGCACGCTTGGCAACATCGGCGGCCGTGGCTTCGGCCTTCACTGCGCGTGGGTCACGGCCCTCGTCTATGTGGCGCTGCTCTTCGCGTGCCTTTTTCTGCGCTTTGGGGATGCTCCAGTCATCGGGGCTTCCGATGGTCAGCCTTAGCGTCTTGCCTTGAAACTCACTCTGGAACACATAGGCCGGCTTGCCGGCTGGCGTCACCCGCAAACCCAGCCCGGCGGCGGTCGAGTCCCAAAGGAATGCCTGGGCCTTGTCGGCAGGGCACTTGAACCCGGCCACTCGGCCAGCGGTGAATGCAATCTTTGCCACGTCGAACCCCCGAGAGTCTTACATCGGTGCCGGATGTAACGGCGGATGTAAGACGATTTCCTGCAAATATCCGCATCAGAATCAACGCTTAAGGCTGTTTGCCTATCCAGCAAAAGAACACTAAGCTGTTGATTTATATAGATTGCATCGACGTACATCAACAATGGCAAACACTGCTGTTCGGGGATTGCAAATCCGTCTAGCCCGGTTCGACTCCGGGTCGCGCCTCCACAATGTTTTTGGCCGCACCACCCAAAGCCCCGTCATCGCGACTGCGGGCCTTGGTTGTTTCTGGCGGGCGCCGATAATCGCTGCCGGCCCGGATGGCGAAACAGGCAGACGCAGCGGACTTAAAATCCGCCGCCCTTGAAAAGGGGCATGCGGGTTCGAACCCCGCTCTGGGCACCATGGTTGACCGCTGGCAAGGCATCCGTCGCTCATGGGCTAACCCTGATACCCCACGGCACGGGCTCCCCCCGACACTCGTACTTGCGAAATGCCGGCAGTCGCCGGCCGGGCAGGAGAACGTCATGTGGCGCATGAGTCGCAAAGAACGTACGCGCCTGGAGCGCCTGCGGGGTTGGGCCGGATCCACCGAGGGCTATGCCAACGCGTTTAGCGCCACCGAGGTGCGGGCACTGCAAGGCCGTCTGCAGGGCGACGCGGTGTTGCCCAGTGACGGCTTGTACGCCGCAGACCGGCAGCTGTCCAATTTCGCCTTCCAGAGCTTTCCGCTGTTGATCGTGTACTGCAAGGTGTTCCAGGACGTCTGGGAATGCCTGCAGTTCGCGGTTCGCCACAGCCTGTGGATCACCACGCGCTCGGGTGGTCACAGCACGGCGGGTTTCAGCCTGAACGACGGCATGGTCATCGACACCAGTCGCCTCAACGGCGTGTACGTGGACACCGCGCGCAAGGTGGCCGTGGTGGGGCCGGGAAGCAACTGGGGCCATGTCAACGCCACCTTGGCCGACTACGGCCTGCACATGCCCACGGGGGGCTGCGGCGACGTGTGCGTGGCCGGCTACATGCAGGGCGGCGGCTATGGCTTCACCTCGCGCAAGTTCGGCATGAACTGCGACAACGTGGTGGACATGCTGGTGATGCTGGCCGACGGCCGCATCGTGCGCGCCAACGAAGACAGCAACGCCGACCTGTTCTGGGCCCTGCGCGGCGGCACCGGCAACAACTTCGGCATCCTGCTGCAGGTGACCTCCAAGCTGCACGACATGCCCCGTCTGTGGGGCTTTACGCTGACCTGGTCGCTGGACCAGGCGCCGGCTGCGCTGGCCGCCTGGCAGGCCGGTTTCATGAGCAGCGGCGCGCCGCCAGAGTTGGGCTACATGGGCGTGCTGGCCTGCACGGGCAAGGACCTGACGCCGCAGCTCACGATGTGCGGTCTGTACTGGGGCCGGCGCGAAGACGGCATGAAGGTGATCCAGCCGCTGATGAAGGCCACCGGCGGCAAGATCGGCGCAAAGCCTGCAACACGTCGCCCTGGGTCAGCTGCTGCAGCGAGCGTTCCAGTTCGCCACGGCCCATGGCCAGGCTCAGGGAGCACACCGCCGCCAGCAGATCGGTCGAAAACTCGCGGCCCGACAGCGCAGCGGTCTGTGCCACCTGCTTGGCCGGGCCCATGCGATCCAGCCGCGCCATCAGTGAGTCGTGCAGCGTGGCGGGCATTTCGATCTGCACCGGGTCGGACGCGCTGTCCAGCACCGAGCGTGTGATCTGCTCGGCATACAGCGGCACCCCTTCGGCCGTGCTGACGATGCGGTCAACAAGCGCCGGTGCCAGCGCCCGACCGACGGCCACCTGCTGGATGACGTGGCGGATGGCGTTGCTGCCCATGCGCTGAAGTGCCACGGTCTGACAGCTGCCTTCTTCCCAAGCTGCACTGAAGTCGGGCCGGCTGGTCAGCAGCGTCAGCAGCCCGGCCGTGGCCTGGCCCTCGACCAGGCGCCTGATGACGGCCAGCGTGGAGGGATCGGCCCAGTGCACGTCTTCCCAGACCATCAGCGCGGCATCCGTTTGCACGACCGCGGCCAGCCAATCGACCAGCAGCTGCTGCAGCGCTTGCATCAGCGCGGCAGGCTGCATTTCGCTGGTGCTGCGGGGTGCTTCTGTGCCCACCAGCGCGGCCAGCAAGGGCAGGTCGCTGGTGCTGCGGGGTGCTTCTGTGCCCACCAGCGCGGCCAGCAAGGGCAGGGTGTCCGTGTTGTTGATGCCGTCGGCCCGCTGCAGAGCCAGCAGGCGCTGCAGCGTGTCTTCCCCGGGGGCATCGGGGTTGAGGCCGGCACGCTGCAGCAGGTGCTGTGCAATGGGATGCAATGCGCTGTGGCGGTGGAAGGCCGAGCAACGCAGCACGCGCACCGGTGAGTGGCAGGCCTGAACCTCGGCCACCAACTCGTCGGCAAGACGCGTTTTGCCCAGCCCCGCCTCACCACGGATGAGCAGCGTCAGGCCAGCACCACCGCGCACCCGCGCCCAGGCCGTCTGCAAGTCGCGCAAGTGGCCGCTGGGGTCCACCAGCTTCGGGCGCGCGCTGCGCGGCAGCTGCCCGTCCAGCTCACCGGCCACACGCGCCAGGCGCACCGGGTGGGCCGGGTCCTTCAGCACCACCGGCCCCAGGTCTTCGGTGATGAAGCGCGGCGGCAGCAGGTCCAGCGTGGCCTGGCTCACCAGCACGCTGTCGGGTGTGGCCACCGACTGGATGTGCGCCGCGATGTTGGGCGCTTCACCCAAGGCCAGCGTGCCCGGCTGATTGGCGTCGCCCAGATCGCCGATGACGACCAGGCCGGTGTGGATGCCCACCCTTACCGCCAGCCCGCCGGCCATCTGCATGGACAGCCGCGCGCTGAGGTGGCGCACCGCCTGCACGATGGCCAGGCCGGCGCGCACGGCACGTTCGGCATCGTCTTCGTTGGCCAGCGGGTAGCCAAAGTAGACCAGGATGCCGTCGCCCAGGTATTGCGCGATGTGGCCGCCGGTGGGTCGCAGCACGGCGGCACATTCTTCGTGGTAACTGCGCACCACGTCGCGCAGGTCTTCGGGGTCCAGGCGGGTGGACAACTTGGTGGACCCCACGAGGTCGCAGAACATCACCGTGAGTCGGCGGCGCTCGGCCACCGAGGCTTCTGCCGGGCCAGGGTGGGCGGCCCACACCAGCACCACGCCGTCTTCGTCGCGCGCCAGGCGCTGGGCCAGGATCAGTTCGTCCTTGAGATCGGCCAGTGCCGCGTCGTCAAGCCCGAATTCGCGTTGAAGCAGGCGGTAGGTGACGCCGCGGCGGCGTTTAAGCAGCTCGGTGGCTGCGTCCAGCACGGACTCGAAGCTCATGGTGTTTAGGCAAACTCATTCTAGTTGTGGCGTCCCGGTGCAAATCAGCATAGGGGTCGCCTGCACCATCGAGAACGCCGTGCAGAATGGCCAACACCCAAGACCGGACACCCCCGATGACATCCCACCCCTCCCTGCAAGACGGCGTGACCCGGCGCGAAGTATTCGGCTGGGCGATGTACGACTTTGCCAACAGCGGCTACACGACGGTGGTCATGACCGCCGTCTTCAACGCCTACTTCGTGGGCGTGGTGGCCGACGGTGCCGACTGGGGCACGCTGGCGTGGACGTTGGCGCTGGGCCTGTCCAACGCGCTGGTGATGTTGACCATGCCCGTCATTGGCGCCTATGCCGACGCCCGCGCGGCGAAGAAAAAGCTGCTGATGATCAGCACCGTGGGCTGCGTGCTGTTCACCGCGCTGCTGGCCGAAGTGGGCCGCGGCGACTTGTGGCTGGCGGTGTTGGCCATCGTGGTGTCCAACCTGTTCTACGCCTACGGCGAGGGCCTCAACGCAGCCTTTCTGCCCGAGCTCGCGCGCCGCGAGGCGATGGGCCGTGTCTCCGGCTGGGGCTGGAGCTTCGGCTACTTCGGCGGCATGCTCACGCTCGGTCTGAGCCTGGGCTACGTGCTGTGGGCGCAAGGGCAGGGACTGCCGGCCACGCACTTCGTGCCGGTGACCATGCTCATCACGGCGGTGGTCTATGGCCTGGCCTCGCTGGTCACTTTCTGGCTGCTGAAAGAACGCGCCGTGCCGCAAGCGGTGGTCGTCGGCGGCGCGGCGCGCAGCGCCTTTCAACGGCTGCAGCACACCTGGCACGAGGCGCAGCGCTTCCAGGACTTCCGCTGGCTGCTGGTCTGCGCAGTTTTCTACCAGGCTGGCATCTCGGTGGTGGTGGCGCTGGCTGCGGTGTATGCAGAGCAGGTGCTGGGCTTCAAGCAGATCGACACCATGATGTTGATCTTCCTGGTCAACATCGCGTCGGCGGCCGGTGCCTTTGCCTTCGGCTATTGGCAGGACAAGGTGGGCCACCGCCGTGCGCTGGCCTTCACGCTGTGGGGCTGGATCGTGATGACGCTGCTGGCCGTGGCCGCCACCACGCCGCCGCTGTTCTGGGTGGCGGCCGTGATTGCGGGCCTGTGCATGGGCAGCAGCCAGTCGGCCGGGCGCGCCATGGCGGCGCTTTTGGCACCGGCCGAACGCCTGGCCGAATTTTTTGGCTTGTGGACTTTTGCGGTGCGCCTGTCGGCCATCGTCGGCCCCATCACCTATGGGCTGGTGACATGGGTCACCTCGGGCAACCACCGTATCGCCATCCTGAGCACGGGGGTGTTTTTTGTCGTCGGCCTGGTGGTGCTGCGCCGGGTGGACATGGCCCGCGGCATGGCCGCATCCGGCGAGCCACAGAAAAAATAGTGCGATCGTTCTATTCTGTACCCAAGCAGGGTCGTGCCGGCAGGGGTGCGGCCTAGAATGCCCCGATCAACGTTTACGTCAGTTCGAGCCCAGGAGCGTCATTCATGAAGGTGCTGGTCCCCGTCAAGCGGGTGGTCGACTACAACGTCAAGGTGCGTGTCAAGAGCGACGGCACGGGCGTGGACATCGCCAACGTCAAGATGAGCATGAACCCTTTCGACGAAATCGCCGTAGAAGAGGCCGTGCGCCTGAAGGAAAAGGGCGTGGTCACCGAGATCATCGCCGTGTCTTGCGGGGTCACGCAGTGCCAGGAAACGTTGCGCACGGCCATGGCCATCGGCGCTGACCGCGCCATCTTGGTGGAATGCGCCGATGAGTTGCAGCCACTGGCGGTGGCCAAACTGCTGAAGGCGCTGGTGGACAAGGAACAGCCCGGCCTGGTCATCATGGGCAAGCAGGCCATCGACGATGACTGCAACCAGACCGGCCAGATGCTGGCTGCGCTGGCCGGTCTGCCGCAGGCAACGTTTGCTTCGAAGGTGGAAGTGGGCGGATCTGCAGGTGAAGGTTTTGCTTCCGTCACGCGCGAAGTCGACGGCGGTCTGGAGACGCTGAAGATCAAGCTGCCGGCGGTGATCACCACCGACCTGCGCCTGAATGAACCGCGTTACGTGACGCTGCCCAACATCATGAAGGCCAAGAAAAAGACGCTGGACGTCTTCAAGCCGGCTGATCTGGGTGTGGACGTCACGCCGCGCATCAAGACCCTGAAGGTGACCGAGCCGCCCAAGCGCGGCGCCGGCATCAAGGTGCCTGACGTGGCCACGCTGGTGGCCAAGCTGAAAAACGAAGCGAAGGTGGTTTGATCATGGCCGCACTGGTGATTGCAGAACACGACAACGTCTCCGTCAAGGGCGCCACGCTCAACACCGTCACCGCGGCGCTGGCCTGCGACGGCGAGGTGCATGTGCTGATCGCCGGCACTGACGCTGCTGGTGCCGCCGCTGCGGCCGCGCAGATCGTCGGCGTGGCCAAGGTGCTGCATGCCGACGCGCCAGGCCTGAACCACGGCCTGGCAGAAAACGTGGCCTCGCAGGTGGTGGCGATCGTCGGCAATGAGGCCAAGAGCTACAGCCACATCCTGTTCCCGGCCACGGCCGCGGGCAAAAACGTGGCGCCGCGTGTGGCCGCGCTGCTGGACGTGGCGCAGGTTTCAGACGCCACCCGGGTGATCAGCGCCGACACCTTCGAGCGCCCCATCTACGCCGGCAACGCCATCGCCACGGTGCAGTGCCTGGACGCGATCAAGGTCATCACCGTGCGCACCACGGGTTTCGACCCGGCGGCTGCCACGGGCGGCAGCGCGGCGGTGGAAAGCCTGGCGGCGGTGGCCGACAGCGGCAGCAGCGCGTTCATGGGCAGCGAGATCGCCAAGAGCGACCGGCCCGAACTGACGGCAGCCAAGATCATCGTCAGCGGCGGCCGCGCCCTGGGCAGCAGCGAGAAATTCAACGAAGTGCTCACGCCCTTGGCCGACAAGCTGGGCGCCGCACTGGGCGCCAGCCGCGCCGCAGTGGACGCGGGTTACGCGCCCAACGACTGGCAGGTGGGCCAGACCGGCAAGATCGTGGCGCCGCAGCTGTATGTGGCCATCGGCATCAGCGGCGCCATCCAGCATCTGGCGGGCATGAAGGACAGCAAGGTCATCGTGGCCATCAACAAGGATGCCGAAGCGCCCATCTTCAGCGTCGCCGACTACGGCCTGGAGGCGGATCTCTTTGTCGCCGTGCCGGAACTGATCGCGGCGCTCTGAGTTTCGCGCCACCCGCCAGCCTGAACATCAGCCAGCCTGAACAGAGGGCGCCTAAGCAGGCGCCCTTGCCACTTTAGGAGACGAGAACCATGAGCTACCGCGCACCCGTCAAGGACATGCTCTTTGTCATGAAGCATCTGGCCGGCATCGACGCCGTGTCGGCGCTGCCCGGTTACGAAGACGCCGGTTACGACACGGCTGCGGCGGTGCTGGAAGAGTGCGCCCGTTTCAACGAAGGTGTGGTGGCGCCGCTGAACTGGGCCGGTGACCAGAACCCTTCGACCTTCAAGGACGGCAAGGTCACCACCACGCCGGGCTTCAAGGAAGCCTTCAAGCAGTTTTCCGCCGGTGGCTGGCAGGCGCTGCAGCATCCCATAGCCTATGGCGGCCAGGGCCTGCCCAAGCTGATCCACGCCGCCTGCAGCGAGATGGTCAACAGCGCCAACCTGAGCTTCGCCTTGTGCCCGCTGCTGACCGACGGCGCGGTGGAAGCGCTGCTGACGGCCGGCACCGAAGAACAGAAATCCACCATCATCCCCAAGCTGGTAGATGGCAGCTGGACCGGGTCCATGAACCTGACCGAGCCCCAGGCCGGCAGCGACCTGAGCATGGTGCGCACACGCGCCGAGCCGCAGCCCGATGGCACCTACAAGCTCTTCGGCACCAAGATCTACATCACCTACGGCGAACACGACATGGCGGACAACATCGTCCACCTGGTGCTGGCGCGTGTGGTGGGCGCACCTGAAGGGGTGAAGGGCATCAGCCTGTTCATCTGCCCCAAGTTCATGCCCGACGGCGCGCGCAACGACGTGCACTGCGTGAGCATCGAACACAAGCTGGGCATCAAGGCCAGCCCCACTGCGGTGCTGCAGTACGGCGACCACGGTGGCGCGGTGGCTCAGCTCATCGGGCAAGAGAACCGCGGCCTGGAGTACATGTTCATCATGATGAATGCCGCGCGCTACGGCGTGGGTGTGCAGGGCGTTGCGCTGGCCGAACGGGCTTACCAGAAGGCCGTGGGCTACGCACGTGACCGCGTGCAGAGCCGCCCCGTGGACGGCAGCCTGCGCACCGCCGCGCCCATCATCCACCACCCCGATGTGCGCCGCATGCTGATGACCATGCGCGCCCTCATCGAGGGCTGCCGTGCCATGGCGCTGGTGGCCGCTTCGGCCTTCGACGCGGCGCACGCGCACCCCGACAAGGACGTGCGCGAACAAAACCAGGCCTTCTATGAATTCCTGGTGCCGCTGATCAAGGGCCTGTCCACCGAGATGAGCCTGGACGTGGCCAGCCTCGGTGTTCAGGTGCACGGCGGCATGGGCTTCATCGAAGAAACCGGTGCGGCGCAACACCTGCGCGACGCCAAGATCCTGACCATCTACGAAGGCACGACGGCCATCCAGGCCAACGATCTGGTGGGCCGCAAGACGGCGCGTGATGGCGGAGCCGTGGCGCGAGCCATTGCGGCGCAGATCGAAGTCACCGTGCAAGCCTTGTCCGCACGCGACAGCGTGCCTTGCCGCGCCATGGCCAAGCGCCTGGGCGCGGGCCGGCAGGCTTTTGTGGACGCCGTCGACTTTGTTGCCGGTGGCGCCAAAGGCCAGCCCAACGCCGTGTATGCCGGCAGCGTGCCCTACCTGATGCTGGCCGGCACGGTGGTTGCCGGCTGGCAGATGGCACGTGCCCTGATCGCGGCCGAAGACTTGCTGGCTGCCGGCGAAGACGCACACTTCATGCGCGCCAAGATCGCCACCGCGCATTTTTACGCCGACCACATCCTCAACAAGGCCACGGCCCTTCGCGACAGCATCGTCGAAGGCGCAGACGCTGTCACCGCACTTGCCCTGGAGTCTTTCTGATGCCCTTGCCAGCCGTTTTGCAGAACCTGCCGCTGCCGATCATCGGAGCGCCCCTGTTCATCATCAGCAACCCCAAGCTGGTCATCGAGCAGTGCAAGGCAGGCGTCGTGGGCAGCATGCCTTCGCTCAACGCACGGCCGGCAGCGCAACTGGACGAATGGCTGGCCGAGATCACCGAAACCCTGGCGGCCTGGGACCGTGACCATCGGGACCAGAAGGCGGCACCGTTTGCCATCAACCAGATCGTGCACAAGAGCAACGACCGGCTCGAGCACGACATGCAGGTCTGCGCCAAGTACAAGGTGCCCATCGTCATCACGTCGCTGGGCGCACGCACCGATGTCAATGATGCGGTGCATGCCTGGGGCGGGGTCGTACTGCACGACATCATCAACAACGCGTTTGCGAAGAAGGCCATCGAAAAGGGCGCCGACGGCTTGATTGCGGTGGCGTCCGGCGCCGGCGGCCACGCGGGGGTGAAAAGCCCCTTCGCGCTGATCCAGGAAATCCGCGAGTGGTTCAGCGGCCCGATTGCGCTCAGCGGCGCCATCAGCACCGGCGACGGCGTGCTGGCCGCGCTGGCCATGGGGGCTGACTTTGCCTACATCGGCTCGGCCTTCATCGCCACTGACGAGGCGCGGGCTTCGGCGGAGTACAAGCAGTGCATCGTGGACAGCAATTCCGACGACATCGTCTACAGCAACCTCTTCACCGGTGTGGACGGCAACTACCTCAAGCCCAGCATCCGCAACGCCGGCATGGACCCAGACCACCTGCCCGAGAGCGACCCCACGAAGATGAACTTCGGCGGCGGCGAGGGCAGCAAGAGCAAGGCCTGGAAAGACATCTGGGGCTGCGGCCAGGGCATCGGCGCGGTGAAAGCCGTGGTGCCGGCGGCGCAAATGGTGGCGCGGCTGCGCGAAGAGTTGCATTCGGCCAGGCGACGCATCGGCGGTCCGGCCTGAGGTTGCAATGAACACACCTTTCTTTTCAAGCGCGCGCCTCTTGCTTTGCGCTGCGGGGGTCGCATGCGCCGCCAGTTGGATGACCGGCTGCGCCAACATGAGCCTCGGCATCGGCCTGCCCATCGGCCGCATCGGTGGCGTGGGTGTGACGATGGGCGGTGATGGCCGAGTGGGTGGCAGCGTGGGTGTCGGTTCGGGCGGTGTGGCTGTGGGCGTCGGGGCTTCGGGGCAGTTGCCCAAGGCAACCGATTCGGCAGCCTCGGCCGCTGCGTCGGCGGCATCTGCAGCTTCGGCTCCTTCGAGATGAAGGGGCCACGCCAGGTCATCGTCAACGCGCGGCTGTTCGACAGCGCCAGCGGCTCGCTGCGGCCCGGCACCACCATCGTCATCGAAGGTGAGCATTTTGTCGCGGTGAGCCAGGAGCCGCTTCAGGTGGACGACGCGCAGATCATCGACGCCGGTGGCCGTGTCGTGATGCCGGCCTCATCGACGCCCACGTGCACGTGGTGGCCACCTCGCACGACCTGGTGGGCCTGGCGCTGCAGCCGGCTTCGCTGGTGGGCGCACAAAGCAGCCACATCCTGCGCGACATGCTGCAGCGCGGCTTCACCGCCGTGCGCGATGTCGCGTCAGCAGCCCCACCGACCCCATCGACGGCACGCAGTTCAGCGTCGAAGAACTGCGAGCGGCGGTGGAAGAAGCCGAAGCCGCCAACCTGTATGCCCTGGCCCACGCCTATTCACCCCGCTCCGTGACACGGGCGGTGCAGGCCGGTATGCGCAGCATGGAACACGGCAACCTCATCGACGAAGCCACGGCGCGTGTCATGAAGACCCACGGCACCTACCTGGTGCCCACGCTGTCCACCTACGCTGCACTTGCAGAAGAAGGGCAGCGCCTGGGTGGGTCACCCGCCATGCTGGACAAGCTGCATGGGCGTGCACGACCGCGGCCTGGAGGCCGTGAAGATAGCGCGCGCCGAGGGTGTGCCGGTGGTCTTTGGCACCGACCTGTTGGGTCACATGCATGCATGCCAGTCGGGTGAATTTTTTCTGCGTGCTGCGGCGCTGCCGGCGGTGGAGGTGCTGCATAGCGCCACCATCACTGCGGCACGGCTGATGCGGCAAGAGGCGCACATCGGTCAGATCGTGCCCGGCGCCTGGGCCGACTTGCTGGTGCTGGACGGGGACCCGACACAAGACCTGTCGGTGATGGCCGATCCGGCACGCGGCATCCGGCTGTTGATGCAAGGCGGGCGCGTGGTGCGCAGCCGTTTGCCGGCCTGAGAGACTGAGGCGGCTGCCTGCGCAGCCCCGCAAGAAAAAGGGGCCGTCGAGGGCCCCTCTGGGTTCTTGCAGCTGACGCAGCGCTCAGCGCACGCTGGTCAGATAGGCGCGGTGCGCGTCGTTCGAATGGTACGTGGCGGTCACGCCGGCCTTCATCGCCCACGGGCGCACCTGGTGATGAATGGGGATCAGCAGCACTTCATCCTTCACGCGCAGCAGGGCCTCGCGGATCATCGCGTTGCGCTTGGCCACGTCGGTCTCGCTCTTCATTGCGTCGGTCAGGCGGTCGATCACCGGGTCGCTGATGCGCGAGAAGTTGAAGTTGCCATCGGCGCCCGTGGTGCGTGTGCGCACCAGCGGCTGAAGCATGTACTGCGCGTCATAAGTGGCGATGCCCCAGCCCAGCAAGTAGATCGACGAGTCGAAGTTCTGGAACTTCTGGCTGAAGGTGGCCATGTTCTCGGCCATCAGCTGCGCCTTGATGCCGATGCGTGCCCACATGGCGATCGCTGCCTGGCAGATTTCTTCGTCGTTGACGTAGCGGTTGTTGGGGCAGTTCAGGCGCACCTCGAAGCCGTCGGGGTAGCCGGCTTCGGTCATCAGCTTCTTGGCGGCGTCCAGGTCCACCTTGGGCGGCGTGTCCAACGCGGCGTCGTAGCCGTTCGTGCCGGGCGGCAACATAAGGCCGGCAGGCACCGACAGGCCGCGCATGATGTTGCGCTTGATGGCCTCGCGGTCGATCACCAGGCTCATGGCCTGGCGCACGCGCTTGTCGGCAAAGGGGTTCTTGCCCTTCACGCTGCTGTGCTTGAGCTCCGGGCTACCGATGTCGGGCGCGAAGAAAATGGTGCGCACCTCGGCACCTTCCATCACCTTGAGCTTGCTGTCGGTGCGCAGGCGGGCCACGTCCTGCGTGGGCAGGTCAGTCAGCATGTCGACGTCGCCCGACAGCAGCGCCGCCACGCGGGTGGAGTCGCTCTTGATGGGGGTGTAAACGACTTCCTTCAGGTTGCCCACCGGCTTGTCCCACCAGTCGGCGTTGGCGCTCATGGTCACGCGCTGGTCGGGCAGCCAGCTGGTTATCTTGAACGAGCCCGTGCCCATGGCGTTGCGGGAGGCGTGGGTCTCTTCCTTGGCCTTGTAGTCCTGCACGTTGGCAGATCGGTTCTTGTCCGCCCAGGCCTTGCTCATGATGAAGAAGCTGGTGATGTTGCGCAGCAGGATAGGGTTGGGCGCGCTCAGGATCAGGTCGACGGTGTGCTCGTCGATCTTCTTGATGTCGCTGATACCCGTGATGTAGATCTGCATCGTGCCCTGCGGCTGCTTGACACGGCCGAACGAGAAGATCACGTCGTCGGCCGTGAAGGGCGTGCCGTCGTGAAACTTCACGTTCTTGCGCAGTTCAAAGCGCACTTGCGTCGGCGTCAGGAAGGTCCACTTGGTGGCCAGTGCCGGCTCCACCTGGTAGGTGGGGCTGTAGCGCACCAGGCCTTCGTAGACGTGGCTGAGGATGGAGTTGGTCGTCGCATGGTTCTGCGAATGCGGGTCCATCGTCAGGATGTCGTTCTGCGCCGCCCAGCGCAGGGTTTGCGCCTGGGCAGGGGCGGCCAGCGTGGCGGCCAACACGGCTGCGGCAAACAGGGCACTCAGTTTCATCGGGAAGGCTCCTCGAGAGGATTGCAAAACGGTGATCTTAGGTCACCTGCGCAGCCCGTCCAGCGGGGGGAAACGCGCGAACGCGCAGCGGCCTCAGAGCGGCGACGGCCGCTGTGGCTGCAGATCTGAATCACAGCCCCGACCGGCGGCGATCCAGCGCCGCGCCAGCGCCTGCGCCAGCCGGGCGGGCAGGGCAGGCATCCAGCGCCGGGGTTGGGCCAGCACCCCACAGCGGTACTGTTGACCGGAGTCGTCCCATTGCAGCGCGTGGCAGGCGCCGTGGCGCTTGCGCGACAGCAGCATGCCCAGCGGGCAGGGTTCCGCGGCGCAACACACGCCGCAGCCATTGCAGGCTTGCCCGGGCGCCGGTTTGGTGGGCGCCAGGGCTTGCAGCAGGATGACGCGGTGAGGCACTGTGCTGCCAAGTTTGTACCGGCAGGGGCCAGTTCTGTCAGCAAATCAACAGGTCAAGAGGCGTCCAATTGCTGCCTCAGATGCGCGCTGCGGTGGTGGTAGAGTGCCTCCGACGATAAAAATTGTTCCTTCCCGTCCCCTTGCTGTCTTCAGACATGCAGCAAGGCGGGTCGCTAGTCCGCTTTACCGGTGCAGCCGGGACGCGGAAGGTTGATGAACCCATCGAAGCGCCGCAGACCGGTGCGAAAGGTGAGCGAAAGATGATGCAGCAACACAGGTCCAACTCGTACCTGTTCGGGGGCAACGCCCCTTACGTGGAGGAGTTGTACGAGGCCTACCTCGACAACCCCGGCAGCGTGCCCGACAACTGGCGCGCCTACTTCGACAATCTGCAGCACGTGCCGGCCACCGACGGCAGCGAAGCGCGCGATGTCGCCCACGCCCCAGTCATCGAATCTTTCGCGCAGCGCGCCAAGGCCAACGCCTTTGCCCTGAAAGCCAGCGAAGCCGACCTGGCCGTCGCCCGCAAGCAGGTGCACGTGCAGAGCCTGATCGCGGCCTATCGCTTCCTGGGCAGCCGCTGGGCCGACCTGGACCCCCTCAAGCGCACCGAACGGCCCAAGATTCCTGAACTCGAGCCCACGTTCTACGACTTGACCGAGTCGGACATGGACATCACGTTCTCGGCCGCCAACACCTATTTCACCAAGGCCGAGAACATGACCTTGCGCGAAATCGTGCAGGCCTTGCGTGAAACTTACTGCGGCACCATCGGCACCGAGTTCATGCACTGCACCGACCCCGCTGAAAAACGCTGGTGGCAGGAGCGGCTGGAAGCGGTTCGCAGCAAGCCCGCATTCACGGCTGACCAAAAGACGCACATCCTCGAACGGCTGACCGCGTCAGAAGGCCTGGAGCGCTACCTGCACACCAAGTACGTGGGCCAGAAGCGCTTCAGCCTGGAAGGCAGCGAGAGTTTCATCGCCAGCATGGACGAACTGGTGCAGCGCGCCGGCGCCAGCGGCGTGCAGGAGATCGTCATCGGCATGGCCCACCGCGGCCGCTTGAACGTGCTGGTCAACACGCTGGGCAAGATGCCGGCCGACCTGTTTGCCGAGTTCGACCACACGGCGGCCGAAGTGCTGCCTGCGGGCGACGTGAAATACCACCAGGGTTTTTCCAGCGACATCACCACGCCAGGCGGCCCGGTGCACCTGAGCCTGGCCTTCAACCCCAGCCACCTGGAGATCGTCAACCCGGTGGTCGAGGGCAGCGTCAAGGCGCGCATGGAGCGCCGTGGCGACAAGACCGGCGCCCAGGTGCTGCCGGTACTGGTGCACGGCGACGCGGCTTTTGCCGGCCAGGGCGTGGTGATGGAAACGCTGGCGCTGGCGCAGACGCGCGGCTACTACACCGGCGGCACGGTGCACCTGGTGATCAACAACCAGATCGGCTTCACCACCAGCGACCCGCGCGACAGCCGCAGCACGCTGTACTGCAGCGACGTCGTGAAGATGATCGAAGCGCCGGTGCTGCACGTCAACGGCGACGACCCCGAAGCCGTGGTGCTGTGCACCCGCTGGGCCATGGACTACCGCGCGCAGTTCAAGAAGGACGTGGTCGTCGACATCATCTGCTTTCGCAAGCTGGGCCACAACGAACAGGACACCCCCAGCCTGACGCAGCCGCTGATGTACAAGGTGATCGCCAAGCACCCGGGCACCCGCAAGCTGTACGGCGAAAAGCTGGTGACCCAGGGCGTTCTGCCGCCAGAAGGCCCTGACGCCATGGTCAAGTCCTTCCGCGCCGCCATGGACGAAGGCCGCCACACCGTGGACCCGGTGCTGACCAACTTCAAAAGCAAGTACGCGGTGGACTGGGCGCCCTTCCTGGGCCGCAAGTGGACCGACGCAGCCGACACCGCCTTGCCGCTGGCCGAAGTCAAGCGCCTGGCCGAGCGCATCACCACCATTCCCGGCAACTTCAAGGTGCATCCGCTGGTGGAGAAGGTCATCGCCGATCGCGCTGCCATGGGCCGGGGCGAGATCAACGTCGACTGGGGCATGGGCGAAACGATGGCCTATGCCTCGCTGGTGGCCAGCGGCTACGCCGTGCGCCTGAGTGGCGAAGACAGCGGGCGCGGCACCTTTGTGCACCGCCACGCCGTGCTGCACGACCAGAATCGCGAAAAGTGGGACACCGGCACCTACATCCCGCTGGAAAACGTGGCCGACGGCCAGGCTCCGTTCACGGTCATCGACTCGCTGTTGTCCGAAGAGGCGGTGCTGGGCTTCGAGTACGGCTATGCCAGTGCCGAGCCCAACACGCTGGTGATCTGGGAAGCGCAGTTCGGCGACTTCGTCAACGGCGCGCAGGTCGTCATCGACCAGTTCATCGCCAGCGGCGAGGTGAAGTGGGGCCGGGTCAACGGCCTCACGCTGATGCTGCCGCACGGCTACGAGGGGCAAGGCCCCGAACACAGCAGCGCGCGCCTGGAGCGCTTCATGCAACTGGCCGCCGACAACAACATGCAGGTGGTGCAGCCCACCAGCGCCAGCCAGATCTTCCACCTGCTGCGCCGGCAGATGGTGCGCCAGTTCCGCAAACCGCTGATCATCTTCACGCCAAAGAGTCTGCTGCGCGCCAAGGACGCCACTTCACCGCTGAGCGAGTTCACCAAGGGTGAATTCAAGACGGTGATCGGGTCGCAGCGCAGTGAGGTCGAGGCTGAAAAGGTCAAGCGTGTCATCTGCTGCTCGGGCAAGGTGGCTTACGACCTGATCAAGCGGCGCGACGAAAAGAAGGCCTGGGACGTGGCCATCGTGCGGGTGGAGCAGCTCTATCCCTTCCCGCACAAGGCTTTCGCGAGCGAGATGAAACGCTTTCCCAGTGCCACCGAAGTGGTGTGGTGCCAGGACGAACCGCAGAACCAGGGCGCCTGGTTCTTCGTGCAGCACTATGTGCACGAAAACATGCTCGACGGGCAGAAGCTGGGTTATGCCGGCCGCCCGGCCAGCGCATCGCCGGCTGTTGGCTACTCGCACCTGCACCAGGAGCAGCAGAAGGCGCTGCTCGAACAGGCCTTCGGCAAGCTCAAGGGCTTCGTGCTCATGAAGTGACCCCACCCCCGCAGCGCCTGCCGCGCTCCCACTCAAGGGGGCGCCGCAGGCGGACCGGCGCAGCCGGGTCCGCGGCGGCCACTTGGGGTGCCTGGCTGGTGCCGCGAACACAGAAATAACGAACAGAGATAGACCATGTCAATTGTCGAAGTGAAAGTCCCGCAGCTGTCCGAATCGGTGGCCGAAGCCACGCTGCTGCAATGGAAGAAGAAGGCCGGCGAAGCCGTGGCCATCGATGAGATCCTGATCGAGGTCGAGACCGACAAGGTGGTGCTGGAAGTGCCCGCCCCGTCGGCCGGTGTGCTGGTCGAGATCGTGCAAGGTGACGGTGCCACGGTTGCCGCCGAGCAGCTGATTGCGCGCATCGACACCACCGCCACGGCCAGCGCAGCTTCACCGGCACAGGCTGCTGCAGCGGTGGCCCCGGCTTCGGCACCCGCTGCACCCGCGACCTCTTCTGCGGGCAACAAGGGTGACATCGCCATGCCCGCCGCTGCCAAGCTGATGGCCGACAACAGCTTGTCCGCAGGCTCGGTGCCGGGTACCGGCAAGGACGGCCGCGTCACCAAGGGTGACGTGCTGGCGGCCGTTGCCGCACCCAAGGCCGCACCAGCGCCCACACCTGCACCGGCTGCATCGGCACCCGTGGCTGCCGCGGCACGGCCGCTGCCCAGCGTGGCTGCGCCAGTGGGCCAGAACCTGGGTGACCGCCCCGAACAGCGTGTGCCCATGTCGCGCCTGCGGGCCCGCATCGCCGAACGCCTGGTGCAGTCACAGAGCACCAACGCCATCCTGACCACGTTCAATGAAGTGAACATGGCGCCGCTGATGGACATGCGCAAGAAGTTCCAGGAGAAGTTCGAGAAGGAACACGGCGTGAAGCTGGGCTTCATGAGCTTCTTCGTCAAGGCGGCGGTGGCGGCGCTGAAGAAGTACCCGATCATCAATGCGTCGGTGGACGGCAACGACATCGTCTACCACGGCTACTTCGACATCGGCATCGCGGTGGGTTCGCCGCGTGGCCTGGTGGTGCCGGTGCTGCGCAATGCCGACCAGATGAGCTTTGCCGACATCGAAAAGAAGATCGCCGAATACGGCCAGAAGGCCAAGGACGGCAAGCTGGGCATCGACGAACTCACCGGCGGCACCTTCAGCATCAGCAATGGCGGTACCTTCGGCAGCATGCTGTCCACGCCCATCATCAACCCGCCGCAAAGCGCCATCCTGGGCGTTCACGCCACCAAGGACCGTGCGGTGGTTGAAAACGGCGTGGTCGTCGTGCGCCCGATCAACTACCTGGCGATGAGCTACGACCACCGCATCATCGATGGCCGCGAAGCCGTGCTGGGCCTGGTGACGATGAAGGAAGCGCTGGAAGAACCGGCGCGCCTCCTCTTCGATATCTGACCCACCCCCGTAGCGGCTGCGCCGCTCTCCCTCGAGGGGGCGCCGCCAGCGGCCCGGCGAAGCCGGTTCCTCGGCGGTCACTTGATCCTGACTGGACACGCACATGGCAAGCAAGAACTTCGACGTCGTCGTCATCGGCGGCGGCCCCGGTGGCTACATCGCCGCTATCCGCGCCGCGCAACTGGGCTTCAACACCGCTTGCATCGACGAGTGGAAAAACGACAAGGGCGGTCCCGCGCCCGGTGGCACCTGCACCAACGTCGGTTGCATCCCCAGCAAGGCACTGCTGCAGAGCAGCGAACACTTCGAACATGCGGGTCACAGCTTTGCCGACCACGGCATCGATCTGAAGGACCTGAGCATCGACGTAAAGAAGATGCTGTCCCGCAAGGACACGGTGGTCAAGCAGAACAACGACGGCATCCTCTACCTGTTCAAGAAAAACAATGTCAGCTTCTTCCACGGTCGCGGTGCTTTTGCCAAGGCGGTGAGCGAAGGCTACGAAGTCACCGTTGGAGATGAGACGCTGGTTGGCAAGAACGTCATCGTGGCCACTGGCTCCAGCGCTCGCGCGCTGCCGGGCACGCCCTTCGATGAAGAGACGATCGTCAGCAACGATGGTGCCCTTCGCATCGGCGCAGTGCCGAAGAAGCTGGGCCTCATCGGCGCCGGTGTCATCGGCCTGGAGATGGGCAGCGTGTGGCGCCGCCTGGGTGCTGAAGTGACGGTGCTCGAAGGGCTGCCCACCTTCCTGGGTGCGGTGGACGAACAGATCGCCAAGGAAGCTCACAAGGCCTTCGTCAAGCAGGGGCTGAAGATCGAACTGGGCGTGAAGGTGGGCGCCATCAAGTCCGGCAAGAAGGGTGTCAGTGTTGCCTACACCACAGCAAAGGGCGATGAGCAGACGCTTGAGGTTGACAAGCTCATCGTCAGCATCGGCCGTGTGCCCAACACCACGGGCCTGAACGCCGAAGCCGTGGGCCTGAAGCTGGACGAACGGGGCGCCATCGTCGTGGACGACAACTGTCGAACCAACCTGCCCGGCGTGTGGGCCGTGGGTGACGTGGTGCGTGGCCCCATGCTGGCGCACAAGGCCGAAGAAGAGGGCGTGGCGGTGGCCGAGCGCATTGCGGGGCAGCATGGGCACGTCAATTTCAACACCATCCCCTGGGTCATCTACACCAGCCCCGAGATTGCGTGGGTGGGCCAGACCGAACAACAGCTGAAGGCTGCCGGGCGAGCCTTCAAGGCCGGCAGCTTTCCTTTCATGGCCAACGGCCGGGCGCGTGCGATGGGCGACACCACGGGCCTGGTCAAGATGCTGGCCGATGCGGCCACCGATGAGATCCTGGGCGTGCACATCGTCGGCCCCATGGCCAGCGAGCTGATCGCCGAGGCCGTGGTGGCGATGGAGTTCCGTGCCAGCGCCGAGGACATCGCGCGCATCTGCCACGCGCACCCGTCGCTGTCGGAAGCCACCAAGGAAGCGGCCCTTGCAGTCGACAAGCGGACCTTGAACTTCTGATCCGGCGTGGGTGTCAGGCAGCTGTACGAGGCCACGCTCGCCGAGCGTGGGTTCCACGCCGATGATGCGCAACTGCGTGCCATCGTCGCACTGGAGCGCTGCGAAACCGAGTGGGCCGACTACAAGGCCCGCCGCAGCAACGCGCTGAGCAAGCTCATCAGCCGCCCGCCCATTCCGCGGGGTGTGTACATGTTCGGCGGCGTGGGGCGCGGCAAGAGTTTCCTCATGGACTGCTTTTTCCAGAGCGTGCCGCTGACACGCAAGACGCGGCTGCACTTCCACGAGTTCATGCGCGAGGTGCACCGTGAACTGCAGGAGCTCAAAGGCACGGCCAACCCGCTGGACGAACTGGGCAAGCGCATCGCGCGGCGCTTTCGCCTGATCTGCTTCGATGAGTTTCACATCGCCGACGTCACCGACGCGATGATCCTGCACCGGCTGCTGGACGCGTTGTTCGCCAATCGCGTCAGCATCGTCACCACCAGCAACTTCCATCCCGACGGGCTGTATCCCAATGGCCTGCATCGCGACCGCATCCTGCCCGCCATTGCCTTGCTCAAGCACAAGCTGGAAGTCATCAACGTCGACGCCGGCACCGACTACCGGCAGCAGACGCTGTCGCAGATCGACATGTTCCACTGCCCGCTGGGCGCGGACGCCGAAGCCGCGATGGAACGGGCCTTCAACCAGCTGAGCGAAGCGCGCGACGAAGAGCCGGTGCTGAACATCGAACACCGCGAGATCCGCGCCGTGCGCCGCGCCGGTGGGGTGGTGTGGTTCGACTTCCGCACCCTTTGCGGCGGGCCGCGTTCGCAGAACGACTACCTGGAGCTGGCTTCGCGCTTCCACACGGTGCTGCTGAGCAACGTGCCGCAGATGCCACCGCGCCTGGCCAGCGAAGCGCGCCGCTTCACCTGGCTGGTGGACGTGCTGTACGACCGGCGGGTCAAGCTCATCCTGTCGGCAGCGGTGCCGGCGCAGGCGCTGTACACCGAAGGCCCGCTGGCACATGAGTTTCCGCGCACGGTGTCGCGCTTGCGCGAGATGCAGTCGGCCGAGTTCCTGGCCCTGGCGCGACGTGATGTGGACACCTCGTTGACATGACGGGCGCCCTTGCGGAGCGGCTTCGCCGCACCCCCCCAGGGGGGCGCCGCTGGCGGACTGGCGCAGCCCGATCCGCGGCGGCTGCTTGGGGCGGGGTTTGCCTGTTGTTGTTGATGCCGCTGGGGGCGGTGGGGGACGAACGAGCACTCATCGCAGCCGAGCGCCAGGCGCTGAGCCAGCGCTTTTTGCAGCAGGAGCTTGACTGTGCGAGTCGCTTTGTCGTCAACGCCTGCATCGACGACGTGCGCCAGCGCCGCCGTGATGCGCTGCAGCCGCTGCGCGAGCGGGAACTGAGCCTGGACGAGGCCGAGCGCACGCGGCGCGCCGCTGAACGCCGCAGCGCCATCGCCGCCAAGCAGGCGGCAGCGGCCACGCTGCCGGCCGCCGCTTCGGCGCCACCGCCGCAATTGCGCCTGCGCGACAACTTGCCGGCCGCCCCGCCACGCCCGCCTCGCTCGTCACCGGCGCGTGACCAGACCGATCGGGCTGCCGAAGCCGCCGAACGGGTGCGGGACGCCGAGCGACGGCGTGACGAAGCGCAGGCCAACCAGCGGCGGGTGCAACAGCGTGAGGCCGAACGTGCGACCAGCGGGCGCAGCAGTGCGCCCTTGCCTGTGCCAGGCGCCGCGTCGGCCGCCAGTGCCGTGGCGCGCTGAACGGCTGACTTACTTCAGCGGGTCGACACGCGCCAGCGCGAGCGACAGGTTGTCGCCGCCGCCACGGGCGCGCTGGCGCGCCTTGCTGATCAACATCTCGGTGGCTTCGCGCGGGGGCAGCGCGTGCAGGATGGCGCCGATTTCCTTGGGCGTGAAGTAGTGCCACAGGCCGTCGCTGCAGGCCATGAGGCTGTCGCCGAATTCGAGCTTGTCGATGTGCCACAAGGCAATGGGCGGGTCGGCGTGGGTGCCCAGGCAGCCGGTGAGCAGGTTGCTCTGCGGGTGTGTGTTGGCTGCTTCTTCGTTGATCTTGCCTTCGTCGATGAGGCGTTGCACAAAGCTGTGGTCCACCGTGCGGCGCATCATCTCTGCACCGCGGAAGTGATACACCCGCGAATCGCCAGCATGAACGATGTCGCATTCGAGGTTGGGGCTGATGCAGAAGGCGGCCAGCGTGCTGTGGGGCTCTTCTTCAGACGTGATGGCCGTCAGCTTGATCATGAGGTGCGATTCCTGCACCACCTGGCGCAACATGTCGGCCGGGTCGTCTTCGAGTGGCACAAACCGTTCGAAGATCTGGCGCCCCGTCAGCAGCACCTGGTCGGCGGCCTTGCGGCCCCCGCTCTTGCCGCCCATGCCGTCGGCTACCAGGGCGATCACGGAGCCCTGTGTGCGTTCGTGCGAGATGATCTCGACCTGGTCCTGCTGGTAGGCGCGGTCGCCCTTGTGCAGGCCGGTGGCGGCAGTCAGACGGAAGGGCGCGACAACGATGGTCATGGCCACGAATATAAACTCCGGCTCCCCGATGCCACCGTGCGCAATGGACGAGAACCTGCATTCACCGCAGAGAAGGCTGATCGAGTTGCGCATCGAACATGCCGATCTGGACAACGTGATCGACCGCAACCTGCCCGGCCCCGTCGCCGATGAACTGAGCCTGCGCCGCCTGAAAAAACGACGCTTGCTGCTGCGGGACCTGATCGCGCGACTGGAGACCGAACTTGACCCGCCCGAACCCGCCTGAAGGCCTTTGCTGCGGCGGCTGTCTTGAGCTCTGAACTGGCGCAGGCGGTCGCCGCCGCCTTTGCCGTGGACGGCGCCATCGCGCGGCACGAGCCGGGATTCATCCCGCGTGAGGCGCAGGACCAGATGGCCCAGCGCATCGCCTTGGCGCTGGACGCCCGCGAGGCCCTGGTGGTGGAAGCCGGCACCGGCGTGGGCAAGACCTTTGCGTACCTGGTGCCGCTGCTGCTGTCGGGCCGGCGTGCGCTGGTCAGCACCGCCACCAAGAGCCTGCAGGACCAACTGTTCCTGCGTGACCTGCCGCGGCTGCGCGACGCGCTGGGTGTGCCCGTGCGGCTGGCGCTGTTGAAGGGCCGCGCCAGCTACCTGTGCCGCTGGCGTTTGCAGCAGGCCGAAGCCAGCGGGCAACTGCCCGACCGATTTGCGGCGCGCGCGCTGCACCGGGTGTCGCAGTGGGCGCAGGGCACACGTACCGGCGACCTGGCCGAAATCGAAGGGCTGGACGATCGCTCGCCCGTGATTCCGCTGGTCACCAGCACCCGCGACAACTGTCTGGGCACCGAATGTCCAGAGCACCGCAACTGCCACGTCATGCACGCTCGACGCGAGGCCATGGCGGCTGACCTGGCCGTTGTCAATCACCACCTGTTTTTTGCCGACATGGCCTTGCGTGACAGCGGGGTGGCCGAGTTGCTGCCCACCGTGGACGTGGCGGTGTTCGACGAAGCCCACCAGTTGGTGGAAGCCGGTGTGCAATTCCTGGGCACGACACTGGCCACCGGCCAGGCCATCGAACTGGGGCGCGACCTGCTGGCCGCCGGGCTGCAACACGCACGCGGCTTGCAGCCCTGGGCCGAACTGCAGGCCGGCGTGGAGCGTGCTGCGCGGGAGCTTCGTCTGGCCGCTGCCGGTCCACAGTTCGACAGACGCGAGGTGCGCGGCATCGTCAAGCGCCGCTGGGAAGAAGCGGCTGACGATCTGCCAGCCGCTCTGTCGGCGCTGGCTGACGCTGCACGCGCTGCGGCCGAGGGCCTGGCGGCAGTGGCCGAAGCGGCGCCCGACTTTCCCAAACTGGAACAGCGTGCGCGCTCCCTGGCCGTGCTGGCGCGGCACTTTGAAGAAGAAGCCGCCACCGGCCATGTGCGCTGGGTTGACCTGAGTCCGCAGCAGGCCAGGCTGGTGGAATCGCCGCTGGACATCCGCGAGATGCTGACCGAACAGCGGCAGTTGTCACCCAAGGCCTGGATCTTCACCTCGGCCACTTTGGGCGACGACGAAGGACTGAGCTGGTTCACGGCCAGCACGGGCCTTGAAGACGCGGCCCGGCTGCGTGTGGGCAGCCCTTTCGACTACGCCCGGCACGCACGGGCCTGGGTGCCGCCGCGGCTGCCGCTGCCCAACGCGGCGGGTCACCCGGCGGCGGTGGGTGCGCTGGCCGCACGCTGCGCCCAGGCGCTGGGCGGTCGCACCTTTGTGCTGACCACCACCTTGCGTGTGCTGCCGCTGGTGGCCGACGCGCTGCGCGCGGCTGCGCCCGAGTTGACGCTGCTGGTGCAAGGCAGCGAGCCGCGCCGGGCGTTGCTGCAGCGCTTTGGCGACGGGCGCGGCTGCGTGCTGGTGGGCTCACAAAGTTTCTGGGAAGGCATCGACATGCCCGGCGACGCGCTGCAATGTGTGCTGATCGACAAGCTGCCTTTTCCGCCGCCAGGGGACCCGCTGGTCGAGGCCCGTGTGCGGCAGCTGCGCGAGCAGGGCCGCAACCCCTTCGAGGACTACTTCGTGGCCGAAGCCGCGGTGTCCTTGAAGCAAGGTGCCGGGCGTCTGATCCGCACCGAAAGCGATCGTGGGCTGCTCGTGCTGTGCGACCCCCGCATCCGGCAGATGGGCTACGGGCGCCGCTTGCTGGCGGCCTTGCCGCCCATGCTGGTGCTGGACACCGAGGACGAAGCGCTGGACTGGTTGCGAGAGCTGGCTGCTGCGCACTGAAGCGCGCGGCCGGCCACGCGCAGGGCGGGATCTACCAGAGCTTCCACCAGGGCTTGTCGCGCGCCGACAGGCCCTGGGTCAGGAAGGGGCTGTCGGGAAAGTTCTGGCGCAGCACCCGTTCAGAGGCATCGCGCAGGCTGTTGAGCGCCAGCTTGTCGTAGCTCTGCATCAGGATGTAGAGCGCTTCTTCCACTGCCGGTGTCTGCTGGAATTCGGCCACCGCCTGCTGCGCGCGGTTGGCCGCTGCCACGTAGGCGCCACGCCTGAAGTAGTAGCGCGCCACGTGCACCTCGTAAGCAGCCAGGGTGTTGACGATGTAGTCCATGCGCTGGCGCGCGTCGGGCGCATAGCGCGAGTTCGGAAACTGGTCCACCAGCAGCTTGAAGGCCTGGTGCGAATCGCGCGAGGCGCGCTGGTCGCGTTCGGACAGGTCCTGCCCGGCCAGGTTGCCCAGCAGACCCAGGTTGTCGTTGAAGTTGATGATGCCGCGCAGGTAGTGTGCATAGTCCAGCGCCGGGCTCGAAGGGTTGAGCTTGATGAACCGCTCCACCGTGGTCAGGGCCTGCGCCTTTTCGCCTGTGCGCCAGTTGAGGTAGGCCATGTCCAGCAAAGCCTGCTGGGCCAGCAGCGAGCCGGCAGCCAGCCCTTCGACACGCTCCAGGCCCTTGATGGCACGCTCGTAGCTGCCAGCCTCCATGTCTTCACGGGCGTCTCGATACAATCGTTCGGCTGTGGTATTGGGCGTTTCGTCGCGCTGCGGCGAGGCACAGCCCGTCAATTGCAGCAGCACCGCCAGCATGGCCAACAGCGCAGAGCGCCACACAAGAGAAACGGTCATCGCCAATGGTGCCGGTAGGACTGAAGAGCGGCGATTATAGGGAGCAGCCCACCACGGACGCGGCTGCAGTTGCAGCGGTGGACGGCCCGGATGGCGCCGAAGCTGCCGACAATGAAATTGAAGCCGCCGCCGACCGGCGTCAAACCGTGGTGGAAGCCACGCTGCACGGGCAGCGTCTGGACAAGGGCCTCGTGCAGATGGCGCCCGAGTTCAGCCGCAGCCACCTGCAAAACCTTATCGATCAGGGGCATGTCAGCGTGGATGGTGCGGTGGCCAGCACGGCATCGCGTCGGCTGCGCGCCGGTCAGCGCATCGAGCTGCTGCTGGTGCCCACTGAAGAAAGCCAGGCCTTCAGGCCGCAGGCGATGGCGCTGGAAGTGCTGTTCGAGGACGAACACCTGCTGGTGCTGGACAAACCCGCCGGGCTGGTGGTGCACCCGGCGCCGGGCAACTGGTCGGGCACCTTGCTCAACGGCCTGCTGGCTCACCATGCGGCAGCCGCCACCTTGCCGCGGGCCGGCATCGTGCACCGGCTGGACAAGGACACCTCGGGCGTGATGATGGTGGGCAAGTCCCTGCCCGCCGTGACGGCGCTGGTGCGTGCCATCGCCGCGCGACAGGTCCACCGCCGCTACCTGGCTATCGCACAGGTGGGCAAGGGCGCACAGGTGGGCAAGGGCGGTTTGCCGGACCAGCCCTTCAGCATCGAAGCCCCGATCGGCCGCGACCCTGTGGTGCGTGTGCGCATGGCGGTGGTGGCCGGCGGCCGGCCCTCGCGCACCGACGTGCAGTGCCTGGCGGCGCAGGGCGCGCATGCGGCGCTGAGTTGCACGCTGCACAGCGGCCGCACGCACCAGATTCGGGTCCATCTGGCCTGGCGCGGTTTGCCGCTGGTCGCCGACGCCTTGTACGGCGGCAAGCCCGCGCTGGGCATGCTGCGGCAGGCCTTGCATGCAACCGAGCTGCACCTGGCGCACCCCATGACGGGCCAGGCGCTGCAGATGGACAGCCCGCCACCGGCGGACTTTGCGCAGGCGTGGCAGCAGGTGGTGCAGGGCCGCTGAACGAACTGGGGCCGGACCCAGGGACTGGCCACAGGGTGCGCGCTACAATGCGTCCGAACTGCAGAGCTGCTGGCACCCCGTGTGCCGCGCCTGTCTGAGGCTCTTGCCCCGTTTCGGCCCAGCCGGAACGTGCGAACCCCGCGAACCCTGGCCCAGAGCCGCGCGGGTACTTGTCCCGGGATGACCGGGATCCACCTGAACGAACCCATTGCCCCCAACAAGGCGGCAGTTCATCAAGCGCAGGTCATGAATACATCGGATGCCAAACGCGTCCTCGAAGCAGCGCTCTTGTGCGCCGGCTCACCCATGCCCGTAGCCGAAATGCGGGTTCTCTTCGATGGCGAGGTCGGCACTGACAGCTTGCGGCGTTTGCTGGACGAGCTGGTCAATGAATGGCAGAACCGCGGTGTCGAACTTGTCGCGCTGGCCAGCGGCTGGCGCTTCCAGAGCCGACCCGAGATGCGCGAATTCCTGGACCGGCTGCACCCCGAGAAGCCGCCCAAGTATTCGCGCGCCGCGCTGGAAACGCTGGCCATCGTGGCCTACCGCCAGCCGGTGACTCGGGGCGATATCGAGGACATCCGCGGTGTCACGGTCAGCAGCCAGATCGTCAAGCAACTGGAAGACCGGGGCTGGATCGACGCCATCGGCTACCGCGAAGCGCCAGGCCGGCCGGCGCTGTACGCCACCACCCGACAGTTCCTGGACGACCTGGGCTTGGCCAGCCTGGACCAGTTGCCCGCCATCGACGGCCAGATCGATGGTGCCAAGGCGGCACTGGCGCTGGCCGCCATGGATGAAACCGCGCCTTTGCTGGGCGAGGCGCAGGGCAGCCTGCTGCTGGAGGCTCCGTTCGAGGTGGCGCCTGAAGCGCCGCCTGAAGCCCAGCCTGAAGCCCCGCATGGTGCGGCGCCTGAAACGCCGCCTGAAACGCCGCCTGAAGCCCCAACAGATTCCCCGATTGCTCCTTCGATTGACACCGCTGCCGACATCCCGCCCGACCACGACGTTGTGGCACTCGCGGGCACCTTCCCCCCCACGGACGCCGCCGCATGAACGCTCCTGAGAACGACCCGCCGCTGCCCGAATCCTCGGCTGCTGCACCCGCCGACGCAGAGCTCAAGCCCAAGCGTCGCCGGGCGCCACGCAAGGTGGCTGCTGCAGTTGACGTTGAAGGGCCAGCGGCAGCACCGCAGGCCGAGAGCGCGCCGTCCTGGGAAGCGGTGTTTGCGCCGGTCGACCGGGCCGAAGCCGCAGCCGTTGGCGAGACAAGCCCTGCCGAGCCAGTCGCACAAGCTCGCCGGCTGCAACCTGCCGGCGATGCTGGCGAAGCAGGTGCCGCAGGTGCCGCAGGTGCCGCAGAAGCTGCGCCCAGCGGCGAAGCACCAGGCGAACTTGCGCAAGGCAGCGAAGAAGGCCGCGGCCGACGTGGCCGAAACCGCAGGCGCGGCCGCCGTGGCGGCGAAAAAGTGCGTCCAGAAGACGGTGCCCAAGCTGTCGGTGCCCAGGCTGTCGGTGCCGATGGCGGCCCAGCTGCGCCGGTCCTGCTGATGCCGCAGGTCGGCGAGCTGTTTGCCCAGGTTGTGTCGGGTGAATTCGATGTTGAACCTGCTGAAGAGACTGTCTCCGCAAGCCCGCAGACGCCCGCCGAGGCGGGCGACGAGACTTCAACGGCTGTCGACGCAGCTGCGACCGTTGAAGGTGCCGCCGGTCTAACGGGCCAAGCGCCCGCCGTTCCCGAGACCGCCGATGCAGCCCGCCGCGTGCTGGCGCCCGACGCCGACGCGCCAAAGCTGCACAAGGTGCTGGCCCAGTCCGGGGTCGGCTCGCGCCGTGACCTGGAAACGATGATCACCGAGGGCCGCGTCACCGTGAATGGCGAGGTGGCCCACACCGGTCAGCGCATCTCCTACGGCGACCGCATCCATGTGGACGGCAAGCCGGTGCGTTATCGCATTGCGCCGCCGCCCGCGCGTGTGCTGGCTTACCACAAGCCGGTGGGCGAGGTGGTCACGCACGACGACCCGCAGCAACGTCCCACGGTGTTTCGCCGCCTGCCGCGGCTGCCCCAGGGCAAGTGGCAGTCGGTGGGCCGGCTGGACATCAACACTGAAGGGCTCTTGCTCTTCACCAACTCGGGCGAGCTGGCCAACCAGCTGATGCACCCGCGCTTTGGCGTCGAGCGTGAATACGCCGTGCGTTCGTTGGGCGTGCTCAACGAAGAGGCCAAGGCACGCCTGCTTGAAGGTGTGGAGATCGACGGCCAGCGGGCGTCTTTCAAGAGCGTGGAGGACGGTGGCGGCGAAGGTGTGAACCACTGGTACCGCGTGGTCATCACCGAAGGCCGCAACCGCGAGGTGCGCCGCCTGTTCGAGGTCGTGGGCCATGCGGTGAGCCGGCTCATCCGCATCCGTTACGGCTCGGTGGTGCTGCCCCGGGGACTGAAGCGCGGTGTCTGGGTGGATCTGGGTGAACAGGACCTGCGCCTGCTGCGCCGCCTGACCAGCGGCCCGGGCATGCCGCAAGGCCCGCGCCCGCCGCAGGATGCAGAAGCGGAATCTGGCTCCAAGCGGGGTCGCAACCGCCGCGGCCGCAAGCGCGGTGCGGGCGATGGTGCTGAGCGGCCGCAGGACCAGCCGCCGGTGCAAGTTGCGCCGGTGGCCGATCGAGGCCCGCGGCCTGAACGCGAGCCGCGCCCACCCCGGCCGGACCGTGGCCCGCGCCAGGATCGGGGCGACCGCGGTGACCGTGGCAACCGTGCCGATCGTGCCGATCAGGGTCAGCGGCCGGCACGCTTTGAACCCGGCGAAGGCGGCGCCATTCCCAACCCGCTGCAACAGACTTTCGACAAGCGTGCCATCCAGCAAGAACGCCAGCTGCGCCACGACATGCCGGAGGACGGGCCCATTCCCAACCCCTTGCAGCAGACCTATGACAAGCGGGCGCTGCAGCGCGACCGCATGCCGCAGCGGGACATCCCGGAGGACGGGCCCATTCCCAATCCCTTGCAGCAGACCTACGACAAGCGCTTTGCGCAGCCGCAGCGTGGCGGGGGCGGGCCAGGCGGGCAACCACGCGGTGCTGGCGGGCAGCAGCGTGGCGGCCAGAAGCGCCGCGGTGGTGGCATGGGTAGCGGCATGGGCAGTGGCATGGGCGGTGGCACAGGCAGTGGCACAAGCGGTGCAGCGGGCGGTGGCGACCCCGAGCGCATTCCTGATCCCATGCAGACGGCTGTGGGTTACATCGGTGGTGATGCCTTTCACCGCAAGGGCGGCGGCGCGCGCCGTTCGGGCGGTGGTGCCGGCGGTGGCAGCCGAGGCCCTGGCGGTGCGCCGGGCGGCGGCAAGGGCGGCGGCCGTGGTGGCAACCGTGGCGGTGGAGGCAACCAGGGCGGCAACAGGGGCGGCAAAACCGGCGGTTCGGGCGGCGGCGGCAGAGGCCGCTGACACGGGCCTGCACCAGAGCCCGCGCTACAATCAAAAGCTTTGCCAAGTCATTGATTCAGGAGCATTTTTCTCATGGCCACGAATTTCCCAACTGAGTCCGCAATGGAGCGCACACTTTCCATCATCAAGCCCGATGCTGTGGCCAAGAACGTGATCGGCCAGATCTACGCCCGCTTTGAAGGCGCGGGCCTCAAGGTGGTGGCCGCCCGCATGGCCCACCTGTCGCGCGGTGAGGCCGAGGCCTTTTACGCTGTGCACAAGGCACGCCCGTTTTTCAACGACCTGGTCAGCTTCATGATCAGTGGCCCGGTAATGATCCAGGCCCTGGAAGGTGAAGGCGCCATTGCCAAGAACCGTCAACTGATGAATGCCACCGACCCGAAGAAGGCCGACAAGGGCACCATCCGCGCCGACTTTGCCGACAGCATCGACGCCAACGCCGTGCACGGGTCTGACGCGCCGGAAACCGCAGCCGTCGAGATCGCCTTCTTCTTTCCCGGCATGAACGTCTACAGCCGGTGAAACTCTTGCCCCCAAGCTCTCGGCTTTCGCCGCCCCCCGAGGGGGTGCCGGCGCGCTTGGGGCGACCCGGCGCTTGCTGAGCATGGCCGCCAACCTCCTTGACTTCGACCTCGAGGGACTGGCGGCCTTTTGTGATGGCCTGGGCGAAAAGCGCTTCCGCGCCACCCAGCTGTACCGCTGGATCCATCAAAAAGGCCAGGCCGACTTCGACCAGATGTCTGACCTGGCCAAGTCGTTGCGCGGCAAGCTGGCGGGTGTGGCCGAGGTGCGCGGACTTCCGGTGATCAGCGAACACGTGTCCGCCGACGGCACCGTGAAGTGGCTGTTCGATGTGGGTGCGGGCAACGCGGTGGAGACTGTGTTCATTCCGGAAGCCGACCGCGGCACGCTGTGTGTGTCGTCGCAGGCTGGCTGCGCCGTGGGCTGCCGTTTTTGCAGCACCGGCCACCAGGGTTTCAGCCGCAACCTGCGCACCGGCGAGATCGTGGCCCAGCTCTGGTTTGCTGAACACCGCCTGCGCAGCACCTTGGGCCTGGCCGCCGGCGAGCGCGCCATCGACAACGTCGTGATGATGGGCATGGGCGAGCCGCTGCAAAATTACGATGCGCTGGTGCCCGCGCTGCGCACCATGCTCAGCGACCACGCCTACGGGCTGTCACGCCGCCGTGTGACCGTGTCCACTTCGGGTGTGGTGCCCATGATCGACCGTTTGCGCGTGGACTGCCCGGTGGCCTTGGCCGTGTCTTTGCATGCCCCTGATGACAGGCTGCGAGAGTCCTTGGTGCCGCTGAACCGCAAATACCCCATCGATGAACTGCTGGACGCCTGTACCCGTTATCTGGACGCCGCGCCGCGTGACTTCATCACCTTCGAGTACTGCATGCTCGACGGCGTCAACGACAGCCCTGAACAGGCCGCGCAGTTGGTGCGCCTGCTCAAGCCCCGCCTGCCTTGCAAGCTGAATCTGATCCCTTTCAATCCGTTCCCGGCGTCGGGCCTGATCCGGTCTTCGCGTGAACGTGTGAGTGCTTTTGCACAGGTGCTGCAAGACGCTGGCCTGGTCACCACCGTTCGCAAGACACGCGGTGACGACATCGACGCCGCCTGCGGCCAGTTGGCTGGCGAGGTGCAGGACCGCACGAATGCCGCCGCACGGTTGTCGCGTCGGCGCCAGGTGATCCCGATTGCTGCAGGAGCAGGTGCATGACCCCACTGCGCACAGGCTGCAGGTTGCCGTGTTTGGCTGCACTGCTGACGCTGTTGACGGTGCTAGGGGGATGTGCCAGTGCGCCGCCGTCCGCCGAAACCCGTGAGTCACGTCCCGTGCCTGAAGTGGGTGACCCGGATCGACGAGCCAAGGTCCGCCTTGAATTGGCAGGCCTTTACTTCGGCCGCGGTCAGAACAGCACGGCGCTGGACGAAGTCAATCTGGCGCTGAATGCCAGGCCCGACATGCCCGAGGCTTTCAACCTGCGTGGCCTGATCTACGCGGCCATGGGTGAAGCGCGACAGGCCGAAGAGAGTTTTCAGCGTGCCCTGCAACTCGCGCCGGCCGACGGCGGCACCATGCACAACTACGCCTGGTTTCTGTGCCAGCAAAAGCGCCACCCCGAGGCCGAGGCACAGTTTGTCAAGGCGATGGCGCAACCGCAGTACCGCGACGCGGTGCGCAGCTTGCTGGCCCAGGGCGTGTGCCAGGCGCGCGCCGGCCGCTGGGCCGAAGCAGAGCGCACGATTTCGCGTTCCTACGAGCTGGACCCATCCAACCCCTACACCGCCTACAACCTGGCCGAGGTGCTGCTGCAGCGCGGCGAACTGGAGCGGGCGCGCTTTTACGTGCGCCGCATCAACGCCCAGGCCGACCAGTCGTCTGCCCAAAGCCTGTGGCTGGCCGCACGCATCGAGCGCCGACTGGGCAACATCGACGCCATGCAAGATCATGGCCGCCAGCTGCGGGACCGTTTCCCGCAGTCCCCTGAGGCCCTGCTTTACGAACGCGGTCGCTTTGATGAGTGAAGCCATACCCGACACCCTGAGCGCCGGCGCGATGCTGAAGGCGGCGCGCGAAAAGCAGGGGCTGCACATCGCGGCGTTGGCTGCGGCCATCAAGGTGTCGCCGCGCAAGCTGGACGCGCTGGAAAACGACCGCTGGCACGAGCTGCCCGATGCCACCTTCACACGCGCCTTGGCGCAGACGGTGTGCCGCACACTGAAGGTTGACGCCCGCCCGGTGCTGGACCGGCTGCCGGCGGCGTCGACGATGGGGCTGGAGCCGCACGACACCGGGCTGAATGCGCCCTTCCGCGACCGTCCCGGCCGCGAAGAACCGGGACTGGCCATGGGTGCGATCCGCCCCATGGTGTGGGCAGCCGGGCTGCTGATGGTGGCTGCGGTGGCGGTGTATTTTTTGCCAGCCGGCGTGTTTTCGGCCTTCACGGCGCCGGTCATGGTGGCCGTGCCGGTGCCAGCAAGCGTGGCTGTACCGGCGTCTGCATCAGAAGCAGCGGCTCCCGCGTCAGCTGTGATGTCGGGCGCTGAGCCGGCGCTTTCTGCCACCAGTGCTGCCATGCCGCTGGTTGCCGCCGTGGGTGGCTCGCCGCCCCAGGCGGCGCCTGTAGCCGGCGAAACCGTCTTCTCTGCGCCCCCGCCCGCCGAAGCGGCCGCCACGCCGGCCGCAGCTGCAGCTTCCGGCCTGGTGCAGCTGCGCACCAGCGAGGCGTCGTGGATCGATGTGCGGGATGCACGGGGTGCGACTTTGCTGTCACGCACGGTCATGCCCGGTGAAAGTGTCGGGCTCAATGGCAACCTGCCGATACGCCTGACCATAGGCAACGCAGCCGCGACGCAGCTGGGGTTTCGTGGCCAGCCCATCGACCTGAGCACGCGCACCCGCGACAATGTGGCGCGTGTCGAACTTCAATAGCGGCCGCAGCACATTCCCCACCAGCGACCGAACCCACCATGAACGCACCTGACGCCCTGGACATCATCGACGCCGCGCGGCCCGCCCCGCGCCACTCGCGCCAGGCCCGTGTGTCCTGGGGCGACCATGTGGTCACCGTGGGCGGCGACGCGCCGGTGCGGGTGCAGTCCATGACCAACACCGACACGGTGGACGCCGTGGGCACCGCCATCCAGGTGAAAGAACTGGCGCAGGCCGGGTCCGAGATGGTGCGCATCACCGTCAACACGCCAGAAGCGGCCGAGGCCGTGCCCTATATCCGCGAGCAGCTCGACCGCATGGGCGTGCCGGTGCCATTGGTCGGCGACTTTCACTACAACGGGCACCGCCTGTTGACCGATTACCCGGCCATGGCGCAAGCTTTGTCCAAGTACCGCATCAACCCCGGCAACGTGGGCAAGGGCGACAAGAAGGACCGCCAGTTTGCGATGATGGTGGAGGCCGCCGCGAAACACGACAAGGTGATTCGCATCGGCGTCAACTGGGGCAGCCTCGACCAGGAACTGCTGGCCGAGTTGATGGACCAGAACGCGCGCCGTGTGCAGCCGGTGGATGCCAAACAGGTGATGTACCAGGCGCTGGTCCAGTCCGCGCTGACATCGGCAGGGTACGCACGCGAACTGGGCCTGAACCCCGACAACATCATCATCAGCTGCAAGGTCAGCGGCGTGCAGGACCTGATTTCGGTGTACCGGGCATTGGCGCGACGCTGCGACTACGCTTTGCACCTGGGCCTGACCGAAGCCGGCATGGGGACCAAGGGCACGGTGGCCAGCGCCACGGCATTGGCCGTGCTGCTTCAAGAAGGCATCGGCGATACGATCCGTGTCAGCCTCACGCCGCAGCCCGGTGAAGCACGCACGCAAGAGGTCGTGGTGGCGCTGGAGATCCTGCAGAGCCTGGGCCTGCGCAGTTTCAATCCCAGCGTCACCGCCTGCCCGGGCTGTGGCCGCACCACCAGCACCACCTTCCAGGAACTGACCAAGCAGATCGACGACTTCCTGCGCGCGCAGATGCCGGTGTGGAAGGCACGCTATCCGGGTGTCGAGGGCCTGAAGGTGGCGGTGATGGGCTGCATCGTCAACGGCCCGGGCGAGAGCAAACATGCCGACATCGGCATCAGCCTGCCTGGCACCGGCGAAGCACCTGCAGCGCCCGTGTTCATCGACGGTCAGAAAGCGCTGACGCTGCGTGGTGACAACATCGCGAACGAGTTCCACCAGCTTGTGGAGACCTACATCGAGCGCCGCTTCGGCACGGTGACTTCGGCGCACTGAAACGCACCTGTTTCTGCTGCTGAATTGATTCGCGCGCCACCGCTGCACGAACCCCCTCGACTCTTGCGGCGCCAGCGCGCGTCGACATTTCCATGGCCGAAAAAATCTTCGCCGTCAAAGGCATGAACGACATCCTGCCCGGGAGCATCCCGCGCAAGGACAAGCTGCCCGACTCCGCGCTGTGGGCCTGGTTCGAACAGGTCGTGCGTTCTGTGCTGTCCAGCTACGGCTACCAGTACCTGCTGACACCGCTGGTGGAACCGACCGCGCTCTTCGTGCGCAGCTTGGGTGAGGTCACGGACATCGTCGAGAAGGAGATGTTCTCGTGGCGCGACGCGATGAACGGCGACCAGCTCACGCTGCGGCCTGAAGCCACTGCCGGCATCGTGCGCGCGATGGTCGAGCACAACGCGCTGTACAACGGTCCGCTGCGCCTGTGGACGATGGGCGCGATGTTCCGCCACGAGCGGCCGCAGAAAGGCCGCTACCGTCAATTCCATCAACTGGATGTGGAAGCACTGGGTTTTGCCGGCCCGGACGTGGACGCGGAGATGATCCTCGTCGTGCGGCGCCTGTGGCAGGCGCTGGGCCTGTCGATCGGCCAACATGTACGGCTGGAGATCAACAGCCTGGGCCAGCCGGCTGAACGTGCGGCCCACCGCGCGGCACTCGTGGCCCACTTCCAGGACCGCACGGCGGAGCTGGACGAGGACGCGCGCCGCCGCCTGCACAGCAACCCGCTGCGCATTCTGGACAGCAAGAACCCCGCGATGCAGGCCGTCATCGAGCAGGCGCCGCGGCTGATGGACTTCCTGGGCGCCGAGTCGCTGTCCCACTTCAACGCCGTCAAAGCCTGCCTGGACGCCGCCGGCCTGGACTACCGCGTCAATCCGCGCCTGGTGCGTGGCATGGACTACTACAACCTCACCGTCTTCGAGTGGGTCACCGACCATCTGGGCTCGCAAGGCACGGTCTGTGGCGGCGGGCGCTATGACGGGCTGTTCGAGCAGCTGGGTGGCAAGCCCGCGCCGGCTGTCGGCTTCGGCCTGGGCATTGAACGGCTGCTGCTGCTGATCCAGGAACTGGGCCTGCCTGTGCCAGTAGCCGCACCCGATGCCTATGCGGTGATAGCTGACCCGGAGTCTTTGCCGCTGGCCCTGGCCACCATCGAGGCGCTGCGCGCTGCGGGTGTGGCCGTGCAGATGCACGCCGGCGGCGGCAGCATCAAGTCGCAATTCAAGAAGGCTGACGCCAGTGGCGCCCGCCATGCTCTGATCTTCGGCCCCGAAGAACTGGCCCGTGGCGAGGTCGCCATCAAGCCGCTGCGCGACGCAGTCGCATCACAAACCACGCAGCCGCTGGCGTGCCCGGCCGCCTGGGCACACAGCCTGCGCAACGCATAATCACGAACTTTGCCCCTCCTGCGGACCCATGGCCACTCAACTCGACCTGCAAGAGCAGGAACAACTCGACTCCTTCAAGGCGTTCTGGAAGCAGTACGGCAACCTCATCACCTGGGTGTTGATCCTTGCGCTGGGCGCTTACGCCGGCTGGAACGCCTGGCAGTACTGGCAGCGTGACCAGGCCTTGAAGGCCGGTGCCATGTACGAAGAGCTCGATCGTGCCGCGACCGCTGGTGACGCCGACAAGGTCGGGCGCATCTTTGCAGACCTGAGGGCCCAGTTCGGCGCTGCCGCCTACGCCCAGCATGCGGGCCTGCTGGCGGCCCAGGTGCAGTTCAGCCAGGGTCAAGCCGACGCGGCCAAGGTCAGCCTGGCCTGGGTGGCGGATCAGGGCAAGGACGAAGAGTTGCGCACGGTGGCGCGCTTGCGTCTGGCCGCACTGCAGGCCGAGTCCAAACAATTTGACGAAGCCCTGAAAACCCTGGCAGCGGCCAACGCCACCGGTTTTGAAGCGCTGGTGGCAGACCGCCGCGGCGATGTGCTGCTGATCCAGGGCAAGAGGGACGAGGCCCGCGCGGCCTATCAGGCGGCCTACAAAGCCATGGACGAGAAGACCGACTACCGCCGCCTGCTGGAAGCCAAGCTGACGGCGCTGGGTGCCACACCCGATGCGGCGCCGGCTTCTGCCGCCGCATCTGGGGCCGCCAAGTGATGCACCTGCGCGCGGGCCTGGTCGCTGCACTGGCCGGTTTGCTGCTGCTCGCAGGCTGCGCCGCCGACAAGCCCAAGCCCACGCCGCTGGAAAGTTATGAGCCCAAGATCGCGGGCCGACTGATCTGGCAAGAGCGCATTGGCACCATCGGTTTTCCAATGGTGCCGGCGGTGCGCGACAACGTCATCCAGGTGGCCTCGGGCAAGGGCGAGGTGCTGGCGCTGCAGGCCGAAAGCGGCGCCGTGCTGTGGCGTGCTGAAGTTGGCGGCGACATCTCGGCGGGTGTGGGCAGCGATGGCCGCTTCACCAGCGTGGTCACACGCGGCAACGAAGTGGTCACCCTGGACAGCGGCCGGCCGCTGTGGCGCAAGCGGGTGCCTTCCACCGTGGTCACCCCTCCGCTGGTGGCTGGCGAACGGGTCTTCGTGATGGGTGTGGACCGTGCGGTGCACGCTTTCGACGCCCTGGACGGCCGCAAGCTGTGGACGCTGCAACGCCCCGGCGACGCGCTGACACTGGCCCAGGTCAGCGTGCTGACCTTCTACCGCAACACTTTGCTGGTGGCGCAAGGTGCACGGCTGGCGGGCGTGGACCCACTGCGTGGCACCGTGCAGTGGGAAGTGCCCATGGCCACACCGCGTGGTGGCAACGAAGTTGAGCGCCTGGCCGACCTGGTGGGCCCGGCCGTGCGCGTGGGCGAACGGGTTTGCATGCGCGCCTTCCAGGCCGCAGTGGCTTGTGCCGATGCAGCGCGTGGGGCGGTGTTGTGGTCACGTTCGGTGGGCGGCGCCAACGCCGTGGCCGGTGACGCCGAACGTGTTTTTGGCGCCGATGCCAGCGACCGCATCACCGCCTGGCGCGCCGCCACGGGCGACGTGGTGTGGAGCAGCGAAAAGCTGTTGCACCGCGGCCTGAGCGGCGCGGTGGCCGTGGGCCCGACACTGGTGTTTGGCGACGCTGAAGGCTGGGTCCACTTCCTCAACGCGGCCACTGGCGAACAGCAACTGCGCCTGCCCACCGACGGCAAGGCCGTGGTCGGCACGCCCATGTTGGCCGGCACCACGCTGCTGGTCACCACGCAGGGCGGCGGCTTGTTTGCCTTCCGGCCCAATTGATGGCCTCCCCCCGCAGCGCCTTCGGCGCTCCCCCCCAGGGGGGCGCCCCCAGCGGTCCGGCTAAGCCGGTCCCGCGTCGGCAGCTTGGGCTGGTTGGACTTCCTGGGGTCGCGGTTTGCCGGCGTGAGTGAGCGGATCATGAAGCCGGTCATCGCCCTGGTGGGCCGGGCCAACGTCGGCAAGTCGACGCTATTCAACCGCATCACCAAGAGCCGCGACGCCATCGTGGCCGATTACGCCGGCCTCACGCGGGACCGCCACTACGGCGACGCACGCCTGGGCAATCGCGAGTTCATCGTCGTCGACACCGGCGGCTTCGAACCCGACAAGCCCAGTGGCGTGGTGGCCGAAATGGCCAAGCAGACGCGGCAGGCGGTGGCCGAAGCCGATGCCGTGATCTTCGTGGTGGACGTGCGCGCCGGCCTGTCGGCGCAAGACCACGACATTGCACGCTACCTTCGCACCCAGCGAAAGAAGGTGCTGCTGGCGGCCAACAAGGCCGAAGGCATGGTCGAGTCGCCGCTCCTGGGTGAGTTTCATGAACTGGGCATCGGGGACCCGCATCCCGTCTCGTCGGCGCACGGCCAGGGCATCCGCAGCCTGCTGGAAGCGGCCCTGGCGTCCTTCCCGTACGACGAAGACGCCGAGCTTGAACCCGACCCCGATGCGCCCATCCGCCTGGCGGTGGCGGGCCGGCCGAATGTGGGCAAGAGCACACTGATCAACGCCTGGCTGGGCGAAGAACGGCTGGTGGCCTTCGACCAGCCGGGCACCACACGCGACGCCATCCACGTGCCCTTCGAAAAAGACGGGCAGCGTTTCGAACTGATCGACACCGCCGGCCTGCGCCGCAAGGGCAAGGTCTTCGAAGCGATCGAGAAATTCTCGGTCGTGAAAACGCTGCAGGCTATAGCCGACGCCAACGTGGTGCTGCTCTTGATTGACGCCACACAGGGCGTGAGTGACCAGGACGCGCACATCGCGGGCTATGTGCTGGAGTCGGGCCGCGCCGTGGTGGTGGCGGTGAACAAGTGGGACGCGACAGACGCCTACCAGCGCCAGACGCTGCAGCGCTCCATCGAAAGCCGGCTGGCTTTTTTGAAGTTTGCGCCCGTGCTGGAAATCTCGGCCATACGCCGGCAAGGCCTGAACGCGGTGTGGAAAGCGATCCAGAAGGCCCATGCTTCGGCCACGGTGAAGATGAGCACACCGGTGCTCACGCGCCTGGTGCATGAAGCCGCCGAACACCAGGCGCCACCCCGAGAAGGGCGCTTCCGCCCCAAGATGCGTTACGCCCACCAGGGCGGGCAGAACCCGCCGCTGGTGGTGATTCACGGCACATCGCTGGATCACATCACGCAGGGCTACAAGCGCTTCCTGGAAGGCCGCCTGCGCGAGCACTTCAAGCTCGAAGGCACGCCGATACGGATCGAGATGCGGTCCTCCTCGAACCCCTTCGACGACAAGGGCCGCTAAGCCCAATCGCCCGCAGCGGCGATGAGGGCATCCCCTGTGATAAGGTGAGCGCCTTCTGTCATTCAACACGGAACATATCGTGAGCAACAAAGGCCAACTCTTGCAGGACCCCTTTCTGAACCTGCTGCGCAAAGAGCATGTGCCCGTGTCGATCTACCTCGTCAACGGCATCAAGCTTCAAGGCCACATCGAGTCCTTCGACCAGTACGTGGTGCTGCTGCGCAACACCGTGACCCAGATGGTCTACAAACACGCCATCTCCACCGTTGTGCCCAGTCGCGCGGTCAACTTCCACGCCAACGAGCCGGGCGAACAGGCCTGAGCACAGGCCTCCGCCCAGCCATCTTGAGTTCTTCTTCAGCTTCAGCCGCTGTGCGTGGCGTTGAGCCCACCCGCGCCGTGCTGGTGGGTGTGGACATTGGCGGCAGCGAATCGTTCGACGCCACGCTGGATGAACTGGCCTTGCTTGCAGCTTCGGCTGGCGACCTGGTGGTGGCGCGTGTCACGGCCAAGCGCCGGGCGCCCGATCCGGCGCTGTTCGTCGGCAGCGGCAAGGCCGACGAAATCAAGGCCCTGGTGGCGGCCACCTCGGCCCACGGCGTGATTTTCGATCAGGCCCTGAGCCCGGCCCAGCAGCGCAACCTGGAACGCCACCTGGGCGTGGCCGTGGCCGACCGCACGAGCCTGATCCTGGACATCTTCGGTGACCGTGCGCAAAGCCACGAAGGCAAGCTGCAGGTCGAACTGGCGCGGCTGCAGTACCAGGCCACGCGTCTGGTGCGGCGCTGGAGCCACCTGGAACGTCAGCAGGGCGGCATCGGCACCCGCGGCGGCCCTGGCGAGGCGCAGATCGAACTGGACCGCCGCATGATCGGGGACCGCATCAAGACCGTGAAAGAGCGGCTGGAAAAGGTCAAACGCCAGCGTGGCACTCAACGCAAGGCGCGTGAACGTCGCGGCACCTTCCGCGTTTCGCTGGTGGGCTACACCAACGCGGGCAAGTCGACACTTTTCAACGGCATGGTCAAGGCGCGTGCTTACGCCGCAGACCAGTTGTTCGCCACGCTGGACACCACCACGCGTGCCTTGTGGCTGGGCGAATCGCAAAGCTCGGTATCGCTGTCCGACACGGTGGGATTCATCCGTGACTTGCCTCACAAGCTGGTTGAAGCCTTCGAGGCCACCCTGCAAGAGGCAGCAGAAGCCGACCTGCTGGTGCACGTCATCGATGCCGCCAGCCCGCTGCTGGCGGAACAGCAAGCCGAAGTCGAGCGTGTGCTGGAAGAAATCGGCGCTGGCCAGGTGCCGCAACTGCTGGTCTACAACAAGTGCGACTTGCTCGAAGAGTCGCAGCGTTCGCGCCAGCCGTCCGACTGGATCGAGGTACACCCCGGTGTGCGACGCCAGCGTGTGTTTGTCAGCGCCGCCACCGGCATGGGTTTGCCTGAACTCCGCCGGGCGATTGCCCAGCACGCGCTGGCCCGATCGCCGGGCGGCGGCTTGAACGCCGCGGGCTCAGCCCCATCTGTTGAAATGGCAGCGGCCGAGTCCGCCTTTCCGGGTCTCGACCCGGCCACCGTCACCCTACCGCACCAGCATGCGTGATCACGAACCCACCCGTTTCACCACCCGCCTGAACGCCGTTGCAGGCGCCCTGCGCAACTTGCTGCAGGCTGCAGTCACACGGCGCCAGCCGTCGGCCGCCATGGGCGATGGCCTGGTCTACAACAACCGCAACGACGGTCCGCCTGACCTGGACGAGCTCTGGCGCGACTTCAACCGCAAGCTCAGCGGACTTTTTGGCGGCAAGGGCGGCGGCCCGGGCAGGCCCGGGCCCGATAACCGATCGGGCGGTGGATCGTCCTTTCAGCCCGACTTCAAGAACGCGGGCATCGGCGTTGGCCTGATCGGGGTTGTGGCCCTGTTGATCTGGCTGGGCAGTGGCTTCTTCATCGTGCAGGAAGGCCAGCAGGCGGTAGTCACCACCTTCGGCAAGTTCAGCCAGATCAAGGACGCAGGTTTTCAGTGGCGCATGCCTTATCCGGTGCAGGCGCATGAGACGGTTGCTGTGACGCAGTTGCAGTCGGTCGAGGTGGGGCGCAATGCGGTGGTGCAGGCCACGGGCCTGCGCGATTCGTCCATGCTCACGCAGGACGAAAACATCGTCGACATCCGCTTTGTGGTGCAGTACCGCCGCGCCGATGCACGGGCCTACCTGTTCGAAAACTTCCGCCCCGACGAAGCCGTGGTCATGGCCGCCGAGTCTGCGGTGCGCGAGATCGTGGGCCGCAGCAAGGTCGACCAGGTGCTGTACGAGCAACGCGATGCCATCGCGGCCGATCTGGTGAAGTCCATCCAGTCTCAGTTGGACCGCTTGAAGGCGGGCATCGTCATCTCCAACGTCAACGTGCAGAACGTCTTTGTGCCCGATCAGGTGCAGGCCGCCTTCAACGACGCACTGAAGGCCGGCGCCGACCGCGACCGCTTCAAGAACGAAGGCCAGGCTTACGCCAGCGACGTCATCCCCAAAGCGCGCGGCACGTCTGCGCGCCTGCTTGAAGAAGCCGAAGGCTACCGCTCACGTGTGGTAGCGCAGGCTGAAGGTGATGCCCAACGTTTTCGCTCCGTGCTCACCGAGTACCAGAAGGCACCGGCCGTCACCCGCGACCGGCTTTACATCGAGACCATGCAGCAGGTGTACTCCAACGTGAGCAAGGTGATGATCGACAGCCGCACCGGCAGCAACCTGCTGTACCTGCCGCTGGACCGCTTGCTTCAGCAAGCCGGTGTGCCGGCTGCTGCGCCGGGCGCGCCAGTTTCAGTGCCTACGCCGACGTCCACCGAGTCGGCGGGGGCGCAGAGCATCGATGTGCGGTCGCGTGACGGTTCGCGCACGCGCGACCGGGAAGGCCGCTGAGGCGAGACAACCCCATGAACAAGATTGCACTTATTGTTGCTGGCGCCCTGGTGGCGCTGATGATTGCCTCGAGCACGCTGTTTGTCGTGGACCAGCGGCAGGTGGGCGTGGTTTACGCGTTGGGTGAAATCCGTGAAGTGATCACCGAGCCAGGCCTGAAGTTCAAGCTCCCTCCGCCGTTCCAGAACGTGGTGTTCCTGGACAAGCGCGTGCAGACACTGGACAGCCCTGAGACGCGCCCGATCTTCACGGCCGAGAAGAAGAGCCTGGTCATCGACTGGCTGGTGAAGTGGCGCATCTCCGAGCCGCGGCAGTTCATCCGCAATAACGGCGCCGACTTCCGCAACCTCGAAAATCGCCTGGCGCCTGTGGTGCAGGCGGCTTTCAACGAAGAGATCACGCGGCGCAACGTCACCTCGGTGCTGGCCACCGAGCGTGAGAAGGTCATGAACGACGTCAAGACGCGGCTGGTGGAAGAGGGCAAGGATTTCGGCATCGAGATCGTGGACGTGCGCATCAAGCGTGTGGACTTCGTTGCCGACATCACCGACTCGGTGTACCGGCGCATGGAGTCCGAGCGCAAGCAGGTTGCCAACGAGCTGCGCTCGCAAGGTTCGGCTGACGGCGAAAAGATTCGCGCCGATGCCGACCGTCAGCGAGAAGTGATCATTGCCGAGGCTTACCGCGACGCGCAGAAGATCAAAGGTGAGGGCGACGCCAAGGCGTCAGCCCTGTACGCCGATGCCTTCGGCCGTGACCCGCAGTTTGCTCAGTTCTATCGCAGCCTTGAGGCCTACCGCACCACCTTCCGCAGCAAGAGTGACGTGATGGTGCTCGACCCCAGCAGCGACTTCTTCCGCGCCATGCGTGGTGGCGGTCCGGCGCCAGCGGCGCAGCGCTAGTAGGCCGCAGCAGCAGCTTCTGATCTTCAGGCGTCAGATCGCGCCATGGGCGATTGGCTGTTCCGCGCCTTTGCGCTGATGCTGGTGATCGAGGGACTGTTGCCATTTCTCAGCCCCGGCACTTGGCGCGCGGCATTCGAGCGCGCGACCCGAATGACTGATGGTCAGATCCGCTTTTTCGGCCTGTCCAGCATGGTTGTCGGACTGTTGTTGCTGGCGGTCTGGCACTGAGGCCTCGCACGGACTCTGTGCCGGTCGCGCGCGGGTGTCCAAGCTGGGTCAGGCCCCGTACAATGCGGGTTTCAACACTGGTGCATTTCATGCTCTCTGCTTGGCTGCTGCCAGAGCACATCGCCGATGTGCTGCCAACCCAGGCGCGGCGCATCGAAGAACTTCGCCGGGCGCTGCTGGACCGGGCACGCGCCTACGGCTTTGAGCTGGTGATGCCGCCCTTGCTGGAGCACCTGGAAAGTCTGCTCAGTGGCACCGGCCGCGAACTCGACCTGAAGACCTTCAAGTTAGTGGACCAGCTCAGTGGGCGCATGTTGGGCCTTCGCGCCGACACCACGCCGCAAGCGGCCCGCATCGATGCCCACTTGCTCAACCGCGAAGGTGTGACGCGCCTGTGTTATTGCGGCCCGGTGCTGCACACCCGACCGACCGGCCTGGCTGCCACGCGTGAACCCTTGCAGTTTGGTGCCGAGATCTTCGGCCATGCGGGCCTGGAAGCCGACCTCGAAGCCGCCGAGCTGGCGCTGGACGGTCTGGCCGCTGCGTCGGTGCAGCCGCTGGTCATCGACTTGGCCGACGCACGTGTGCTGCGAGGTGTGCTGGCCGGTGTGCCCTTGCACGCGGCGCAGCTGCAAGACATCGTGCAGGCGCTTTCCGACAAGGATGCGTCGGCCTTGCAAGCGGCAAGCGTTGGCGCCAGCGAGGCCACACGCCAGGCTCTGGCCGCCTTGCTGCGCCTGTATGGCGGCGACGAGGTGCTGGTGGCCGCGCGCACCGCCTTGCCCGCCCGCCCGCTGGTGCGCGATGCGTTGGACCAGTTGCAGTGGCTGGCGACGCATCTGCGCAAGGCCTACCCGCAGCTGAAGGTGGGTTTCGATCTGTCGGACATGAGTGGCTATGCCTACTACTCAGGGTCGCGTTTTGCAATCTACGGCGCGGGTTGCAGCGATGCGCTGGCCCGTGGCGGACGTTATGACGAAGTGGGTGCGGTGTTTGGCCGCAACAGGCCGGCCGTGGGCTTCAGCCTGGACTTGAAGTCACTGGCCGAAGTGGCCGGCCCATCGCCCGCCCCGGCCGCGATCCGCGCGCCCTGGGGCGAAGACCCGGCCTTGCGCGCGGCCGTTCGCCGCCTGCGCGAGGCCGGTGAAATTGTGCTGGCCATGCTGCCGGGTCACGAACCCGAAGCCCAGGCCTTTGCCTGCGACCGCGAACTGATCAGCATCGACGGCCACTGGGTGCTTCGCGCCATCGACGTGGCTGCCATCAACTGAATCAAAACCAAGGAACTCTCGGACATGCAACAAGCCATTCGGCCCGGCGCCGGCCGCAACGTGGTGGTGGTGGGCACCCAGTGGGGCGACGAAGGCAAGGGCAAGATCGTCGACTGGATGACCGACCACGCTCAAGGCGTGGTGCGCTTTCAGGGTGGCCACAACGCCGGCCACACGCTGGTCATCAATGGCCGCAAGACGGCCCTGCAACTGGTGCCTTCGGGTGTCATGCGCGAGGGCGTAGCCTGCTACATCGGCAACGGTGTGGTGGTCGATCCGGCGCACCTGCTGACCGAGATTGCGCGCATCGAGGCGCTGGGAATCGACGTGCGTTCGCGCCTGTTCCTGTCGGAGGCGTGCCCGCTGATCCTGCCGTTCCACGTCGAAATCGACAAGGCCCGCGAAGCGCGCCGCGAAGGCACGGCCGGCGGCAAGATCGGTACCACTGGCAAAGGCATCGGCCCGGCCTACGAAGACAAGGTCGCACGCCGTGCGCTGCGTGTGCAGGACCTCAAGCACCCGGCTCGTTTTGAATCCAAGCTGCGCGAACTGCTCGAACTGCACAACGCCGAACTGGTGGGCGTGCTCGGCGGCAAGCCCTTGGCTGTGCAGCCCATGCTGGACGACGCGATGAAGGCTGCAGGACAGCTGCGGCCCTTGATGGCCGATGTGGGCTACAAGCTCTTCAACGCCCACCTGGCGGGCGACAACCTGCTGTTTGAAGGCGCGCAGGGCACACTGCTGGACATCGACCACGGCACCTACCCGTTTGTCACCTCCAGCAACTGCGTGGCCGGCAATGCGGCTGCGGGCTCTGGCGTCGGGCCGGGCATGTTGCACTACGTGCTGGGCATCACCAAGGCCTACACCACCCGTGTGGGCGGCGGGCCGTTCCCCACCGAGTTGGACATCGATGCCGAAGGCACGGTCGGCCATCACCTGTCCACTGTGGGCCAGGAGCGCGGCACCGTCACCGGCCGCGCCAGGCGCTGCGGCTGGCTGGACGCAGCCGCGCTGAAACGATCGATGATCATCAACGGCGTTTCCGGCTTGTGCATCACCAAGCTCGACGTGCTGGACGGGCTGCCCGAGATCTTGATCTGCACCGGCTACAAGCTGGGCGGTCGCACGCTGGACGTGTTGCCGCTGGATGCCGACGAGATCGAGGCTTGTGAGCCCATCTACGAAATGCTGCCGGGCTGGACCGACACAACGGCCGGCCTGACCAACTGGGAACAGCTGCCCGTCAATGCGCGGCGTTACCTCCAACGCATGCAGGCGCTGATCGGTGCGCCCATCGACATGGTGTCCACCGGCCCCGACCGCGTGCACACCGTCTTGTTGCGTCACCCTTTCCGCGCTTGAACGGCGCACCGGCACCCCACTTCAGAAGCGGAGACTTGAGACCATGCTCACCGACGACGGCAAGCACCTGTACGTGTCCTGGGACGAGTACCACCTGCTGATCGAGCGTCTCGCGCTCAAGGTGGCGCATTCGGGTTGGGAGTTCGATCAGATACTGTGCCTGGCCCGCGGCGGCATGCGCCCGGGCGATGTGCTGTCGCGGGTCTTCGACAAGCCGCTGGCCATCATGTCCACCAGCTCGTACCGCGCCGATGCCGGCACCATCCAGGGCCGGCTGGACTTGGCCAAATACATCACCATGCCCAAGGGCGAACTGGCAGGTCGTGTGCTGCTGGTGGACGACCTGGCCGACACCGGCATCACCCTGCGTGCCGTGGTCGACCGCCTGCGGGGCATGCCGTCCATTCAAGAGCTGCGCGCCGCAGTCATCTGGATGAAAGGTGTGTCGACCTACACCCCCGACTACTTTGTCGAAAACCTGGCCACGAGCCCCTGGATACACCAGCCGTTCGAGGAGTACGACAACCTGCGGCCAAATGGCCTGGCGAAGAAGTTTGCCGTCTGAAAACGAAAAAGGCCGCTGCCCTTGCGGGTGCGGCCTTGTCGTGAATCTGCTGAACGGCCCGTGCGACGGCGCGGTCGGTTCAACTCAATCTTGGTGCCCAGAAGAGGACTCGAACCTCCACGCCGTTAAGCGCTAGTACCTGAAACTAGTGCGTCTACCAATTCCGCCATCTGGGCAATATGTTTGGTCGGCTAAAAACTTATGCCGGCCCTCAGGAACTAAGGATCATATCATCAAAGAAAAGAACATCTCAAGCGCCACACAAGCGGGTCCGCCCGTCATGGGCGACATCGAAGGCACCGTGGAAGGTCATCGCGACGGCCACGGTTTTGTGCACCCCGCCAGTGGCGATGCCTCCATCTATCTGGCGCCGCAAGAGATGCGCAGCGTGTTGCACCGCGACCGTGTGCGTGTGCGTGTGCTGCGGCTCGACCGCAAGGGCCGGCCTGAAGGCCGTGTACTCGACATCCTGGAGCGGCGCCAGTCGCCCATCATCGGTCGCCTGCTGCACGAAGGCGGGCACTGGCTGGTGGCGCCCGAGGACAGCCGCTACGGCCAGGACATCCTGATTCCAAAAAACGCCACCGCCAATGCCACGGTGGGGCAGGTGGTGTCGGTTGAACTGACCGAACCGCCATCACTGCATTCGCAACCAGTGGGCCGCGTGGCCGAGGTGCTGGGCGAGATCGACGACGCCGGCATGGAAATCGAGATCGCGGTGCGCAAGTACGAAGTGCCGCACGAGTTTTCGCCACAGACGCTGGCACATGCCGCCGCACTGCCCGAGAAGCTGCGCGCCGCCGACCGCAAGAACCGTGTCGATCTCAGTGACGTGGCCCTGGTCACCATTGACGGCGAAGATGCTCGCGACTTTGACGACGCGGTGTACTGCGAGCCCTTCAAACAAGGCCGCGGCAAGCGTGCCGTCGAGGGCTGGCGGCTGATCGTGGCCATCGCCGACGTCAGCCACTACGTCAAGCCTGGTGAGGCGCTCGACGAAGACGCCTACGAGCGGGCGACCTCGGTGTATTTTCCGCGCCGCGTCATACCGATGCTGCCCGAGAAGTTGTCCAACGGCCTGTGCTCGCTGAACCCCGAAGTCGAACGCCTGGCCATGGTCTGCGACATGGTGGTCACGGCCGAAGGCAAGGTGCAGGCTTTTCAGTTCTACCCGGCCATCATCAATTCGCAAGCCCGGCTGACCTATACCGAAGTCGCCGCCATGCTGGCCAATACACGCGGGCCCGAGGCACAACGCCGTGGCGACGTGCTGCCCCACCTGCTGCACTTGCACGAGGTGTATCGCGCCTTGCTCAAGCAGCGTGCGCAGCGCGGCGCGATGGAGTTTGAAAGCTCGGAGACGCAGATCGTCTGCGATGAAAACGGCCGTATCGAAAAGATCGTGCCGCGCACGCGCACCGAAGCACACCGCTTGATCGAAGAAGCGATGTTGGCGGCCAACGTCTGCGCGGCGGAATACATTGCCAGCGCAGAACACCCGTGCCTCTTTCGTGTGCACGAAGGACCGACCCCTGAAAAGCGGCTGGCTTTGCAAAACCAGCTCAAGGCCTTGGGCGTGAGCGTTCATCTCAGTGACGAACCCTCACCAGCTGAAATGGCCGCCATCGCCAAGAGCGTGGAAGGGCGGCCCGATGCGCTGCAGATCCACACGCTGCTGTTGCGCTCGATGCAGCAGGCGGTTTACACGGCCACCAACAACGGCCACTTCGGGTTGGCTTACGAGGCCTACGCGCACTTCACCAGCCCCATCCGGCGTTACCCCGACTTGCTGGTGCACCGGGTGATCAAGGCCATCCTGGGCAAGCGGCGCTACCACCTGGCTGCGAGCAACAAAACACGCACACCTGAGCCACGCAAAGGTTCGCGACCGCAGCGTGCCGCGCCCAGGCCGATGTCGCAGGAGATGACGTTGTGGGAAGCCGCCGGGGGCCACTGCAGCGCCAACGAACGCCGCGCTGACGAAGCATCGCGGGATGTTGAAGCCTGGCTCAAGTGCCGCTACATGCGCGAGCGCCTGGGCGAAGAGTTTTCGGGCACCGTCACCGCGGTGGCCGGCTTCGGCCTCTTCGTGACACTGGACGCGCTGTACGTCGAAGGCCTGGTGCACATCACCGAACTGGGTGGCGAGTACTACCGCTTTGACGATGCGCGACTTGAACTGCGCGGTGAACGCACTGGCATCCGCTACGGCGTGGGCACACGGGTGCGGGTGCAGGTGAGCCGGGTTGACCTGGACGGCCGAAAGATCGACTTCCGCATGGTGCGCGAAGGTGAGGCCGAGCACCTGCTGGCCAAGGGCGGCAGGCCTGAACGCGCCGAACGCCCCGAACGCAGCCGCGCGCCGGGTGCTGCGGGAGAACTGTCGGCCGTGCAAGATGCCGACCGTGTGGCCAAAGCCGCCACACGCGCCTTTAAAGGCGGCGGTCGGCCAGCGGGCAAGACGGCGGGCAAGGGGGTCGGCAAAGCGGCCGAAGACCCGTCGCGCCGGTCACGCAAGCCCGGGCCTCAGCGGCCGACACCCAAGCCGCGCACGCGGCGTTAGGCCATTGCAGCCCGTCAGTCGCCTTCGAGCAAAGTCTCGATGAGGGCGGCTGCGCGCAGCGGCCGGCCGGGCCAACGGCTGGCAAATCCATCGGCCGCGGCACCGTGCTGCCAGGCGGCCGCTGTGGCGATGCTCAGCGCGCTGGCCTGCGGCCGCTGGGCCCAAAGCCCGCCGGCCCAGCCGGCCAGCACGTCACCCGTGCCGGCGGTGGCCAGCGCCGCATTGCCGGTGCTGTTGATCACGGGCCGTTCGCCGGGCGCCACGAGCACGGTGCCCGATCCCTTGAGCAGCACCGTGGCACCCGTCAGGTCGGCCAGCGCACGTGCCGCCTGCAAGCGGTCCTGCTGCACTTCGACCACCGAGCATGCAAGCAGCCGCGCCGCCTCCAGCGGGTGGGGTGTCAAGAGCGTGGGCAACTGGCGGCCCGAGCGCTGCCGCAGCAAGGTTTGCAGCGACAGGTCGGCAGCCACGGCGTTGATCGCGTCGGCATCCAGCACCAGCCGTCCGGCATGCGACAGCAGGGGAGGCAACACCGCGCGCACGTCGTTGCCGCCACCGCAGCCGCAGACCACCGTGGTGGCCGACAGCACGGCTGGCGTTTGCAGCCACCAACTGGGCCGCGTCATCAGCTCGGGCCGATTCGGTGGTGGTGATGTGGCGCCTGCCAACAGGCTGGCATAAACCCGTCCAGCGCCGGCTGCCAGCGCGCTGCCTGCGGCCAGCCAGGCGGCGCCCTGCATGCCGGTTGCTCCGCCCACCACCGCCAAGTCGCCATGGCTGCCTTTGTGGGTGCTGTGTGCACGCCGCTGGCGCCCCTGTGAAGTGGACAGGGTGGCGGTGCTGGCGTCGGCTGCCGTCTGCACCCCCAGCGCGTCGAACCACACGGTGCCGCAGCTGTCGCGGCCATGGTGCGTGAAAGAACCGGGCTTGAGCGTCAGCAGCGACAGCGTGGCCTGCGCGCGCACGGCCACATCGCCCAGCCACGCTCCAGTGTCGGCTGCCAGCCCGCTGGGCAGGTCAACAGCCAGCACCGGTGCAGCTTGCTGGTTGATCAAGCGGATGGCATCGGCCAGCTCGCCCGTTGGTGCGCGGTTGGCGCCCAGGCCCAGCAGGGCATCGATCACCAGGTCGGCTTCGCTGGCGCCGACGCCGATCAGCCCGACCTGCACCGTCACGCCGGCGGCTTGCAATGCCTGCAAGGCCCGGCTGGCATCGGCTGGCAATCGTTGTGAGTCGCCGACCAGGTTGACCTGCACTTGTCTGCCCGTCCGATGCAGGTGCCGCGCCGCCACCAGCCCGTCACCGCCGTTGTTGCCCGGACCACACCACAGTTGCACACGCTGGGCATGTGGCGCCATGGCATGGGCCAGTCGCGCCACGGCCAAGCCGGCCAGCGCCATCAGCGCGCCCGGTGGAGAATCCTGCAGCGCCTGCTGCTCGATGACGCGCGACCTGGCCGCATCGTGCAGTGGCCAGGGCCCGTTGTGGGCCGTGATGCGGACGGGTTGCTTCGGCGTGGCCATCGCGCCATTGTGGTGCCGTGATCAGCGCAGGCGCTGCAGGCCCAGCCGGCTGGTGTCGATGGGTGCCTCGCGGCCACTGATGCGTTCTGCCAGCACACGGGCCGAGCCGCAGGCCAGTGCCCAGCCGCTGGAGCCATGCCCCAGGTTGAGCCAGACACCCGGCGCGCCGCTGTCGCCCAACACGGGCGGGCCATCCGGCAGCATGGGGCGGGCGCCCTTCCAGTGCTGGGCCTCGCGTGTGACGGTGCTGCCCGGAAACCACTCGTCCAGCACGCGGTACAGCGTGCGCAGTGCCGCCATCTTCATGTCTGCGGGTCGGCCGCCCAGTTCGGCACTGCCGGCCACGCGAATGCGTTGGCCCAGCCGGCTGATGGCCACCTTGTAGCGTTCGTCCATGAGTGCCGACCTGGGCCCCAGCGGCGCGTGGCCGTCCAGGTGGCGCACAGGCGCGGTGACGGAGTAGCCGTAGACCGGCGCCAGCGGCAGTTTCAGCCCCACCTGCTTGAGCAGCGTGTTGGCCTGCACGCCGGCACAGATGGCTACGGCGTCGAAGCTCAGCTCTTCGCCCCTGTGGGTACGCAGGGTGGGGCGGCTGCCGGGCTTGAGGGTCTGCACGTCGCTGTCGAAACGGTAACTTGCGCCCAGGCGCTGCGCTTCGGCTTTCATGAGGTGAGCAAACTGGCGGCAGTTGCCCACGCCGTCCTGCGGCAGGTGAATGGCGGCGTGCAGGGTGGCGGCCGGGCTCAGCGCGGGTTCGATCTGCCGGCAGCGATTGGCGTCGATGACCTCGTGTGTCACGCCCAGATCGCGCAGCAGCGCCAGCCCGCGCTGGCTGGTCTTCAGTTCCCGCGCGGTGCGCAGCAGCACCATGTAACCGCTGGCCTGCTCATAGTCCAGGCGCAGCGCCAATGTCAGTTCTTGCAGCCTGTCGCGGCTGAAGCGGGCCAGGTTCTGCATGGCGGTGCGGTTGGCCACGTGCACACGCGGCCTGCAGGCGCGCAGCCAGTGCCAGATCCACGGCACTTCGGCCAGGGCGCCCAGGCCACCGAAACGCACCGGTGCGTCGCGGCTGAGCAAGTGGCTCAGCACTTTCCAGGGCATGCCGGGTGCGGCCCAGGGCGTGACGTAGCCGGGTGCGATGACCCCGGCGTTGGCAAAGCTGGTTTCTGCGGCCACGCTGGCGCGGCGTTCGAAAACCGTGACTTCGTGGCCCAGGACGGCCAGTTCGTAGGCCGTTGTCACGCCGACGATGCCGGCGCCGATGACAGCTACCTGCACGCGACTGCCCCCCAAAAGGGCCAGGTGCCCCTGGCGGCAAGCTTGCATGCGGCCAGACCCTGTCGGACAGCCGCGCGCAGGCGGCCGAGCCCGTGGGCTCGTGCTAAAATCATTGGGTTTACCTCAGTGAGGATGTTGTCGCGGTGCCGGGAACGCTCCAAGCGCTTCAAACCCTTGAAGCGCTTAGCACGGCATCCGGTTCACCTGGGGGTTCTTTCGGAGCGGTTTGCAACCGTCCGACGGCGCCTTCAGGCGGATTGAGATCCTTGCCCCTGGTGAACAGACTGCCCGTCAGTCAAATCGCGAACCCGACCGAACCAAGGTGTCGGGGTGACTCCAAAGGCGTTTTTCATCGATCAACGCCCTTGATTTGCACCCCGATGTAACGGCGGGATTCTAGACCCAACCTTAGGACTTTCCATGACTGTCTCCATGCGTGAAATGCTGGAAGCGGGTGTCCATTTCGGACACCAGACGCGCTTCTGGAACCCCAAGATGGCCCCGTACATCTACGGCCATCGCAACAAGATCCACATCATCAACCTCGAGAAGACGCAGCCGCTCTTCGAAGATGCGATGAAGTTCGTGCGCCAGCTGGCCGCCCGCCGTGGCACCGTGCTGATGATCGGCACCAAGCGCCAGGCGCGCGAAGTGATCGCGCTGGAAGCCCAGCGCTGCGGCATGCCCTATGTCGACCAGCGCTGGCTGGGCGGCATGATGACCAACTTCAAGACCGTCAAGGGTTCTCTGAAGAAGCTAAAGGACATGCAGGCCACCAAAGAGGCCGGCACCGAGCCTTTGATCAAGAAGGAAGGCTTGATGTTTGACCGCGAGCTGATGAAGCTCGAGAAGGACATCGGCGGCATCCAGAACATGGCCGCACTGCCCGATGCCATGTTTGTCATCGACGTGGGTTACCACAAGATTGCCGTGGCCGAAGCCAAGAAGCTGGGCATCCCGGTGATCGGCATCGTCGACACCAACCACTCGCCCATCGGCATCGACTACGTGATTCCGGGCAACGACGACTCCGCCAAGGCCGTGGCGCTTTATGCCCGCGCCGTGGCCGACGCCGTGATGGAAGGCAAGTCCAACGCCACGAATGAAGTGGTGCAGGCTGTCAGCGCCGCCGGCGACGAATTTGTGGAAGTCCGCGAAGGAGCCTGATCTTCCAAGCCCGCTGCGGCGCCAGGCGCTGCAGCCCCTGTCTTGCAACCGGGCTCTTCATGGCCCGGTGCGCTTTTGTACCTGATGGAGATTCCAATGCCCGCAATCACTGCAAGCATGGTGGCTGAGCTGCGCGCCAAGACCGACGCGCCGATGATGGAGTGCAAGAAGGCACTGACCGAAGCCGAAGGCGACGCCGTCCGCGCTGAAGAAATTCTTCGCGTCAAGCTGGGCAACAAGGCCGGCAAGGCCGCCGCCCGCATCACGGCTGAAGGTGTGGTCACCGCGGCTGTCAACGGCAGCACCGGCGCGCTGGTCGAGGTGAACTGCGAGACCGACTTCGTGACCAAGAACGACTCGTTCCTGGCCTTCTCGAAGTCGGTGGCCGAACTGGTGGCCCAGCACAACCCGGCCGACGTGGCCGCCGCTTCGGCACTGCCGCTGTCGCAAGACGGCTTTGGCCCGACGGTGGAAGACGTGCGCAAGGGCCTGATCGGCAAGATCGGCGAGAACATGTCGATCCGCCGCTTCAAGCGTTACAGCGGCGGTGGCCAACTGGCCAGTTACCTGCATGGCACGCGCATCGGTGTGATCGTTGAATTCACCGGCGACGCCGTGTCGGCCAAGGACGTGGCCATGCACGTGGCCGCGATGAAACCCAAGGCTCTGGCCACCAGCGACGTGCCGGCTGATCTGATCGAGGTCGAGCGCCGCGTGGCCGCTGAAAAGGCGGCTGAAGATTCGGCCGCAGCCGTGGCCGCTGGCAAGCCGGCGCAATCGCCGGAAATCGTGGCCCGGCGCGTGGACGGCTCGGTGCAGAAGTTCCTGAAGGAAGTCAGCCTGCTGAACCAGGTCTTCGTCAAGGCCGCTGACGGCAAGCAGACCGTCGAGCAGATGCTCAAGGAAAAGGCGACCCAGGTTGCCGGCTTCACGCTGTACGTGGTGGGCGAGGGCATCGAAAAGAAGGTCGACGACTTTGCCGCCGAAGTGGCGGCGCAGGTGGCTGCGGCCAAAGGCACGTAGGCGCCTGGGCGCTCGTCAAGCCCTTTCCTGGGAGGGCGCGCTGCTGCCGCGCCCCCTTACACTGCAGCCCCTGTCTACGGAGTCTTCTTGATGGCGGCGTACAAACGCATCCTGCTCAAGCTGTCTGGCGAGGCCCTGATGGGCGACGACGCCTTCGGCATCAACCGCGCCACCATCGTGCGCATGGTGCTTGAGGTGCAGGATGTCACCAAGCTGGGCTGCGAAGTCGCCGTGGTCATTGGCGGCGGCAACATCTTCCGTGGTGTGGCCGGCGGCTCGGTGGGCATGGACCGCGCCACGGCCGACTACATGGGCATGCTGGCCACGGTGATGAATGCGCTCGCCCTGGGCGACGCGATGCGCGAACAAGGCATGACCGCGCGTGTGATGTCGGCCATCAGCATCGAGCAGGTGGTAGAGCCCTACGTGCGCCCGAAAGCCTTGCAGTACCTTGAAGAGGGCAAGGTGGTGATTTTCGCCGCCGGCACCGGCAACCCCTTTTTCACCACCGACACCGCAGCGGCGCTGCGCGGCGCAGAAATCGGCGCCCAGATCGTGCTCAAGGCCACCAAGGTCGACGGTGTGTACTCTGCGGACCCCAACAAGGACCCGAGCGCCACCCGCTACAGCCAGATCACGTTTGACGAAGCCATTGCCAAGAACCTGCAGGTCATGGACGCCACCGCCTTTGCGTTGTGCCGTGACCAGAAGTTGCCCATCAAAGTGTTCAGCATCTTCAAGCCCGGCGCGCTGCTGCGTGTGGTGCGTGGTGAAGACGAAGGCACTCTGGTGCACGTCTGAGGAGCCCACCCTGCCATGACCATCGCCGACACCAAGAAGACCGCTGAACAGAAGATGGCCAAGTCCGTCGAAGCCTTCAAGAACGAGTTGCACAAGATCCGCACCGGCCGCGCCCACCCGGGGCTGCTGGATCAGGTGCAGGTGGACTACTACGGCTCCTTGGTGCCGATCAGCCAGGTGGCCAATGTGACGTTGATGGACGCACGCACGATCAGCGTGCAGCCCTGGGAAAAGGGCATGGGCGCCAAGATCGAAAAGGCCATCCGCGAGTCCGACCTGGGGCTCAACCCGGCGGCGCAGGGCGACCTGCTGCGGGTGCCGATGCCGGCGCTGACCGAAGAGCGCCGCAAGGAATTGACCAAGATCGTGCGCCATGCCGGTGAAGACGCCAAGATTGCCGTGCGCAGCGTGCGCCGTGAAGGCAACGAACATCTGAAGAAGCTGCTCAAGGACAAGGAAGTCAGCGAAGACGACGAGCGTCGCGCGCAAGACGAGGTGCAGCGCCTCACCGACCGCACCATCAGCGAAATCGACCGGCTGGTGCAGGGCAAGGAAGCCGAGGTGATGGCCGTCTGATCGGCCGTCGCCTTGCCCCCATGCCAAGCCCCCGCTGAGATGACCAGCCTGTCTTTCGCTTCAGAATCGGCTACCAGCCCGGCCGCGTCGGTGGCCTCCGTTCCCCGACACGTGGCGGTGGTGATGGACGGCAACGGCCGCTGGGCGCGCAAGCGCTACATGCCGCGCTTCTTCGGCCACAAGCAGGGCGTGGATGCGCTGGTGCGCGCCGTCAACACCTTTGCCGATCGCGGCGTGCAGTACCTGACCGTGTTTGCGTTTTCTTCAGAAAACTGGAAACGCCCCACAGAGGAAGTGTCGGGCCTCATGAGCCTGGTGCTGGTGGCGGTGTCCAAGTACCTGGGCAAGATGGCCGGCGACGGCGTGCGCATCCGCATCGTGGGTGACCGTTCGGCGGTGTCGGACAAGCTGCGCAAGGCCTGGGAACATGCCGAGCACATCACGCAGCACAACTCGCGCATCACCCTGTCGGTCGCCTTCAACTACGGTGGGCGCTGGGACGTGGTGCAGGCCTGCCGCGATGCCATCGCCCAAGGCGTCAAGCCCGAAGACATGGATGAAGCCTGGCTGTCCAGCCACATGGCGCTGTCATTCGCGCCCGACCCTGACCTTTTCATTCGCACCGGCGGCGAAATGCGCATGAGCAACTTCCTGCTCTGGCAAGCGGCCTATTCCGAGCTGTTTTTCACCGACTGCCTGTGGCCCGACTTCGGCGAAGCCGAGATCGATGCCGCACTCCTGGCCTTTGCGCAGCGCGACCGCCGCTTCGGCGGCATCCAGCCGCCGACCGTCGCTTCGGAAGTGCTGTAGGACCCATGCTGCGGCAGCGCATCATCACCGCGCTTGTGCTGGTCGGCCTGCTGCTGGGGGCGCTGACCGTGGACAGCGCCTGGCCCTTTGCGCTGATGACGCTGGCGCTCATCGCTGCAGCCGGCTGGGAATGGGCGCGGCTCAATCAAGCGGGTGCTTCCCTGTCGTTGGCCATGGGCGCCGCGCTGGCGCTGGCCGGGGGTGTGGCGCTGGGCAGTGGATGGAAGTCGCAAGCGCCTGCACCGGTGTGGTGGTTTGCTGCCGTGCTGTGGCTGGTGGCTGGCACCGTGGCCTTGCGCAGTGGACCGGCAGCCTGGCCGCAACTGCCACGCGCCGCACGCTGGCTGGTGGGCTTGGTGGCGCTGTGGGCCGCATGGCTGGCGATTGCCCATGCGCGCGTGGTCGGCATCAACTTCCTGTTGTCGGTGCTGTGCCTGGTGTGGATGGCCGACGTGGCGGCGTACTTCGGCGGCCGTGCCTTTGGCAAGCGAAAGCTGGCGCCGTCCATCAGTCCCGGCAAGAGCTGGGAAGGTGTGTGGTCCGGCATGGTGGGCGTCCTGCTGCTGTCGGCACTGTGGATGTGGATTGACGGGCGTTTTGCCGTTGACGGCCCCAGCGTCTACTCGCGCCTGTGGCTGGCCCACGGCCTGGCGGGCCTGGTGCTGGCGCTGATTGCGCTGTGCGGTTTGAGTGTCATGGGCGATCTCATCGAGTCGCTGGTCAAGCGTGCCGCAGGTGCCAAGGACAGCAGCCGCCTGTTGCCCGGCCACGGCGGCGTGCTGGACCGCGTGGATGCGCTGCTGCCGGTGGTGCCGGCAGCGATGGCGCTGATGACCTTCTCGGGCGGTTGATGAAAAAACTGCGCCTGCTCATTCTGGGCTCCACCGGTTCGGTGGGGTCCAGCACATTGGACGTGGTGGCGCGCCATCCCGACCGTTTCGAAGTTGTCGGCCTCACGTCTTTCCGCCGTGTGGATGTGCTCTTCGAACAGTGCCGCAGCTTCAAGCCGCGTGTGGCCGTGCTGCCCACCGAAGAGCGTGCAGCCCGGCTGCGCGAGCTGCTGGCTGCAGCAGGACTGGACACCGAAGTGCGTGTGGGTGCTGCAGCGCTGACCGAACTGGCCGGTGCTGCCGAAGTGGACGCCGTCATGGCGTCCATCGTCGGCGCCGCGGGCCTGCCGGCCTGCATGGCCGCTGCCAAGGCCGGCAAGCGGCTGCTGCTGGCCAACAAAGAAGCGCTGGTGGTTGGTGGGGGCCTGTTCATGCAGGCGGTGGCCGATGGTGGCGCGACGCTGCTGCCCATCGACAGCGAACACTCGGCCATCTTCCAGTGCTTGCCCGAAGACCGCAGCGCCTGGGCACGGCGCATCGACCACATCGTGCTCACGGCCAGTGGCGGCCCTTTTCGAGAGCGCCAACATGACTCCCTGCATGACGTCACACCCGAGCAGGCCGTGGCGCACCCCAACTGGGTCATGGGCCGCAAGATTTCCGTCGATTCCGCCACCATGATGAACAAGGCGCTGGAGGTCATCGAAGCGCGCTGGCTGTTTGATCTGGCGCCAGAGAACATCCGTGTTGTTGTGCACCCGCAGAGCATCATCCATTCGATGGTGGTATGCCGCGACGGCTCGGTGCTGGCCCAGCTGGGCACGCCGGACATGAAAGTGCCCATCGCCTACGGCCTGTCCTTCCCCGAGCGCATCGAGTCGGGCGCACCGCGACTCGACTTCATGGCCATGAAGGACCTCAGCTTCAACCCGCCGGACCGCGAGCGTTTCCCCGGCCTCTACCTGGCCTGGGACGCGCTGCGTGCACCCGCTGGCACCACGGCAATCCTGAATGCGGCCAACGAAGAAGCGGTTGCCGCGTTTCTGTCCGGAACCATTGGCTTCACGGCGATTCACAGTGTCAATGCCCGCACGCTGGATCAACTTCAACCCCATCTGGGCGCCAGCCACACGCTGGACGACCTGCTTGAACTGGACGCCCGGGCACGTGTCCAGGCGCAGCAGGTCATGAAAGAACTGCGCACATGATCACCACCGTCCTGGCCTTCCTGCTCACGATCGGTGTCCTCATCGCCATCCACGAGTACGGCCACTACCGCGTGGCGGTGGCCTGCGGTGTGAAGGTGCTTCGCTTCTCGGTCGGCTTCGGCAAGGTGCTGTGGCGCTACCAGCGCAACCCGCAGAGCACCGAATTTGTCTTGTGCGCGTTGCCGCTGGGCGGCTACGTGCGCATGCTGGACGAGCGCGAAGGCGCGGTGGCCCCTCAGGAACTGGACCAGGCCTTCAACCGAAAATCGCTGCCCAAGCGGGCCGCCATCGTTGCTGCCGGCCCGCTGGCCAACCTGATCTTGGCGGTGGTGCTGTATGCCAGTGCGCACTGGATCGGCATCGAAGAACCCAAGGCCGTGCTGAATCCGCCCACGGCTGGCAGCCCGGCTGACCGTGCTGGCCTGCGTGCTGGCGACTGGGTGCGGGCGATGTCCATCGACGGCAACGAGTGGGTCGACGTGCGTTCAATGGCCGACCTGCGTTGGCAGGTCACACAGGGCGCACTGGAACAGCGCAGCCTGCGCTTGCAGGTGAGCGATCGCGACGGCCGATCCACCCACACACGCACGCTGGACCTCTCGGCATTCGGCCCGCGCGATGTCGATGCGGGCTTCATCAAGAAGGTGGGTCTGGCGGGCAGCTTCAGTGAACCGGTGCTCGGCGAGGTGAAGACGGCAGGACCGGCGGCCCAAGCCGGCCTGCTGGCAGGCGACCGGGTGCTGGCTGTCGACGGCGTGGCCATTGGCGACGCGCAGACACTGCGAGACCGCATCCGGGCCGGCCTGCGCGAAGGGCAGGGTGTGGCCCAGCGCTGGCAGGTTGAGCGGGGTGGGCGCACCCTTGAACTCACGGTCACGCCACGAGTGGTTCGTGACGGCGAGACGTCGGTGGGCCGCATCGACGCCTTTGTCGGCCAGCCACCGGCCATGGTCACCGTGCGCCACGGGCCCATCGAAGGCCTGCAGCAAGGCGCGGTGCGCACATGGGAGATTTCGGCCCTGACCGTGAAGATGCTCGGGCGCATGCTGATCGGCGAGGTTTCGCTGAAGAACCTGAGCGGGCCCATCACGATTGCCGACTATGCGGGCCAGTCGGTGCAGCAGGGCCTGGCCTACTACCTGGGCTTTCTCGCACTGGTGAGTGTCAGCCTGGGCGTACTGAACCTGCTGCCGCTGCCCATGCTCGATGGTGGGCACCTGATGTATTACATTTTCGAAGGCGTCACAGGACGCCCGGTCTCTGATGCGTGGCTGGCCCGGCTGCAGCGCGGAGGCATCATGGTGCTGCTGATGATGATGTCGGTGGCGCTTTTCAACGACGTGGCCCGCCTGCTGGGCCTGCACTGAACTTTCATGCTCCCTGCCTACCCGTTTGGTCCGCTGCGCCCTGCCGCTGCGGTTGTCCTGATGGCCGCCTGCGCGGCGTTCCCGGCCCGGGCTGTCGAGCCCTTTGTCATCAAGGACATCCGCGTCGAAGGCCTGCAGCGCACCGACCCGGGCACCGTGTTTGCGGCGCTGCCCTTTCGCATCGGCGACACCTACAACGACGACAAGGGCTCCACCGCCTTGCGCGCGCTGTTTGCCACGGGCCTGTTCAAGGACGTGCGCATCGAGATCGAGCAGCAGGTGGCGGTGGTCATCGTCGATGAACGTTCCGTCATTGCCGGCATCTCCTTCGTCGGCCTGAAGGAGTTCGACAAAGACCCGCTGACCAAGTCGCTGCGCGACGCCGGCATCGGTGAAGGCCTGCCTTTCGACCGCGCGCTGATCGACCGTGCCGAGCAGGAAATCAAGCGCCAGTACCTGGGCCGCAGCCTCTACGGCGCCGAGGTGGTGACCACCATCACGCCGCTGGAACGCAACCGTGTCAGTGTGACCTTCACGATGAGCGAAGGTGAAGCTGCGCGCATCAGTGGCGTGCGCATCGTGGGCGCCACGGTGTTTGCAGAATCGACGCTGAAGGATCTGTTCGAGCTGACGCCCAGTGGCTGGTTCACCTGGTACACCAAGTCCGATCGTTACTCGCGCACCAAGCTCAATTCCGACCTGGAGAAGCTGCGCGCCTACTACGTCAACCGCGGCTACCTTGAATTTGCCATCGAGTCGACGCAGGTCACGATCTCACCCGACAAGCAGACCATTTCGGTGGCCATCTCGGTCAAGGAAGGCCAGCCCTACACCGTGACCAGCGTGCGCCTGGAAGGTGACTACCTGGGCAAGGAACCGGAATTCCAGGCCTTCGTCGCGCTGCGCCCGGGCCAGCCCTACCAGGGCGACGCGGTGACGGCCACCAGCAAGCGCTTCCAGGACTTGTTCGGTCTCTACGGCTACGCCTTCGCCCGCATCGAGCCGCGCCCCGAGATCGACCGCGCCACCGGCCAGGTGGCGGTGGTGTTTGCTGCCGAACCCGGGCGCCGCGTCTACGTGCGCCGCATCGACGTGGCAGGCAACACACGCACCCGCGACGAGGTCATCCGGCGTGAGTTCCGGCAGTTGGAGTCGGCCTGGTACGACGGCGGCCTGATCAAGCTGTCCAAAGAACGGGTCGACCGCCTGGGCTACTTCAAGGACGTGGAGGTCGAGAACAACGAAGTCCCCGGCTCGCCTGACCAGGTGGACCTGGTGGTCACGGTGACCGAAAAACCAACCGGCAACCTGGCCATCGGCGCGGGTTACTCCAACGCCGAAAAGCTGACCTTCAACGCATCGATCCGCCAGGACAACGCCTTCGGTTCGGGCAACAGCCTGGGTTTCGAAGTCAACACCAGCCGCTACAACCGCACCCTGGTGGTGAGCACGGTGGACCCGTACTGGACCGTGGACGGCATCTCGCTGGCCGTGGACGCCTTCTACCGCACCAGCCGCCCCATCAACTACCTGGGCGACAGCTACGACCTGAAAACGCCGGGCGCGTCGGTGCGCTTTGGTGTGCCCTTTTCCGAGTACGACACCGTCTTCCTGGGCTTGGGCTGGGAACGCACCGAACTCGGCACCTCCGTTGGCTTGCCGCTGGCATGGCTGAACTACCGCGCGCTGTACGGCAACAAGACCAATGCCTTTTCGGCCACGGCCGGCTGGTCGCGAGACGGTCGCGACAGCCTGGTCGCGCCGCAGGCCGGCCGCTACCAGCGTGTGTTCTTCGAATGGAGCTTTGCTGGCGAGGTGCGCTACCTCAAGACCAATCTGCAGTACCAGGAATACTGGCAACTGCCGCTGCGCCTGACCCTGGGTGTCAACGCCGAAGTGGGCATCGGCAAGGGGCTGGGTGGCAAGCCCTACCCGGTGTTCAAGAACTTCTATGGCGGCGGCCTGGGCACGGTGCGTGGTTTTGAACAAGGCTCATTGGGTGTGGTGGACCCCACGGGCGCCTACATTGGTGGCGCACGCCGGCTGAACCTGAACAGCGAGCTCTACTTCCCGGTGCCCGGCACAGGCAACGACCGCTCCTTGCGCATCTTTGCCTTTGCCGACGTGGGCAACGTGTGGCGCGAGGATGAACGCATCACAGGCCAATCGCTGCGTTCATCGGCCGGCGTGGGCCTGAGCTGGATCTCGCCGGTGGGCCCGCTCAAGCTCAGTTGGGGCTACCCCTTGCGTGTGCAGCGCAACGATAGAATCCAACGCTTCCAATTCCAGATCGGGACTGCCTTCTGATGAAGACGTTCGCTACCACCTTCTTCGGCCGCGCCCTGGTGGCGGCCACTGTCCTGGCCGCGTTTGTCGTCCCGGCTGCCGCGCAAGAGCTCAAGATCGGCTACGTCAACAGCGAAAAGGTGCTGCGCGAAGCCGTGCCGGCCAAGGCCGCGCAAGCCAAGCTGGAAGCCGAGTTCGGCAAGCGGGAGCGCGAGCTCAATGATGCGGCCGTGCGCCTGAAAACAGCCGCCGACAAGCTGGACAAGGACAGTCCCACGCTGGCCGAGACCGAAAAGGTCCGGCGCCAGCGCGAACTGGTCGAACAAGACCGCGACCTGCAGCGCAAGCGCCGAGAGTTCCAGGAAGACCTGAACCAGCGCCGCAACGAAGAACTGGCCAGCGTGGTCGAACGTGCCAACCGCGTCATCCGTCAGATCTTCGAAGCCGAGAAGTACGACCTCATCCTGCAAGAAGTGGTGTTCGCCAGCAGCCGGGTAGACATCACCGACAAGGTCATACGCGTCCTCAACGCACCGGCACCCGCCGGCAAGTGAGGTCTTGGCCAGCCAGGGCCTGAGCCCCGTGTCCCAGCGTGTGCCCACCAGCGTGCGCTTGGGCGAACTGGCCAGGCTACTGGGTGGTGAACTGTTCGGCGACCCCGAGCAACAGGTCACACGCGTGGGCCCGCTGGACAGCGCCGATGGCCAGACCATCGCCTTCCTGTCCAACCCGCGCTACCAGGCGCAGCTGCAAAGCACGCAGGCCGCTTGCGTCATCGTGGCACCGGCGCTGCAAGAGATGGCTGCTTCGCGTGGTGCTGCGCTGGTCTGCGCCGACCCCTACCTGGCTTTTGCCCGCTTGACCCAATGGTGGGCCGCGCAGCAGCGCCGGCCGGCTGCCCTGGGCGTGCACGCCAGCGCGGTGGTGGAAGTGGGGGCTTTCGTCGACCCCACCGCCAGCATCGGCGCGTTGGCTTTCATCGCGCGTGGCGCGCGGGTCGAGGCCGGTGCGGTGATCGCACCGCACGGCCACGTGGGTGAAGACGCCGTCGTCGGCGCAGGCACCTGGCTCAAGCCGCGTGTCGTGCTGGGCGACGCCTGCCGCATCGGTGCGCGAGGCATCGTGCACAGCGGCGTGGTCATTGGCGCCGATGGTTTTGGGTTTGCGCCCGACCAGGGCCGCTGGGAAAAGATCGAACAATTGGGCACGGTGCAGATCGGCGACGACGTCGAGATCGGCGCCAACACCTGCATCGACCGCGGCGCCCTGGACGACACCGTGCTGGAAGACGGCGTCAAGCTCGACAACCTGGTGCAGATCGGCCACAACGTGCGCATCGGCGCGCACACCGCCTTTGCCGGCTGCGTGGGTGTGGCCGGCAGCGCGCGCATCGGGCGCCATTGCACGGCGGGCGGTGGCGCCATCATCCTGGGTCATCTGGAGATCGTGGATCACGTGCACATCACGGCGGCCACGCTGATCACGCGGTCGATCCACAAGCCGGGCCAGTACAGCGGCTCGTTTCCCTTCGATGACAATGCGTCCTGGGAGAAGAACGCAGCCACGCTGCGGCAACTGCATGCGTTGCGCGACAGGCTGCGGGCGCTGGAGAGGAAGACCTGAAGATGCTCGACATCCAACACATCCTGCGCAAGCTGCCGCACCGTTACCCCTTCCTGCTGGTCGACCGCGTGCTGGAGCTGGAAAAGGGCGTGCGCATCAAGGCACTGAAAAACGTGACCATCAACGAGCCCTTCTTTCAGGGACACTTTCCGGCGCGGCCGGTGATGCCGGGTGTGCTGATGCTTGAAGCGCTGGCGCAGGCCGCAGCGCTGCTGTCTTTCGAGTCGCTGGACTCCGACCCCGGTGAGGACACGGTGGTCTACTTTGCCGGCATCGACAACGCGCGCTTCAAGCGCCCGGTGGGGCCCGGCGACCAGTTGATCCTGGAAGCGGCCATCGACCGTCAGAAGGCCGGCATCTATCGCTACAAGACACGATGCACTGTCGATGGCTTGTTGGCTGTCGAAGCCGATCTGATGTGCACCATGCGCAAGGTCAGTTGAGCCCATGGCCTTGATCCACCCGACGGCCGTCATCGACGCCGCCGCAGAGCTGGCTGCCGACGTGAGCGTCGGCCCCTACGCCATCGTCGGCGCGGGCGTGACGGTGGGCCGGGGCACCACGATCGGCGCGCACTGCGTCATCGAAGGCCCCACCACCATCGGCCAGGACAACCACATTTCGTCGCATACGGCCCTCGGTTGCGCGCCGCAGGACAAGAAGTACCAAGGCGAGCCGACCGAGCTGCACATCGGCAACCGCAACACCATCTTTCAGTTCTGCACCTTAAGCCGCGGCACGGCGCAAGACGGCGGCGTGACACGCGTGGGTGACGACAACTGGATCATGGCCTACGTGCACCTGGCACATGACGTGCAGCTGGGCAACCAGACCATCCTGGCCAACAACGCCACCCTCGCGGGCCACGTGCAGGTGCACGACTGGGCCATCATCGGCGGGCTCAGTGGTGTGCACCAGTTCTGCAAGGTGGGCGCGCACGTGATGACGGGCTTCCAGAGCCATGTCTCGCAAGACATCCCGCCCTTCATGACCGTCTCGGGCAATCCACTGGGCGTGCATGGCACCAACGCCGAAGGCCTGCGCCGCCGCGGCTTTTCGCGCGAGCGGCTGGCCCTGGTCAAGCAGATGCACCGCTTGCTGTACCGCGACGGGCTGTCGCTGGATGCCGCCAAGGCGGCCATCGCGGCATTGCAGGGCACGGTGGAAGGTGGTGACGCCGACCTGAAGCTGCTGCTGGATTTCTTGGCCGCCTCGACACGCGGCATCGTTCGCTGAGGACCGATCCGTGCAACTGGCCATGGTCGCTGGCGAGGCCTCGGGCGACCTGCTTGCAGGGCTGCTGTTGGCGGGCTTGCGCAAACGCTGGCCAGCGCTGCAGACGGTCGGTATTGGTGGCCCGCACATGGCGACCCACGGCTTTCAGGCCTGGTGGCCGCACGACAAGCTGGCGGTGCGGGGTTATGTCGAGGTGCTGCGTCACTACCGCGAAATCTCGGGCATCCGCGAGGCGCTGGCGCAGCGGCTCCTGCAAGAACCGCCCGCTGCATTTGTCGGCGTGGATGCACCCGACTTCAACCTGGGGCTGGAGCGGCGCCTGAAGGCCGCCGGCATCAAGTCCATCCACTTCGTCTGCCCCTCGATCTGGGCCTGGCGAGGGGGTCGTGCCAAGAAGATGGCGGCCAGCGTGGACCACGTGCTGTGTCTGTTTCCCTTCGAGCCTGAACTGCTGCGTGCGCACGGTGTGGCCGCCACCTTCGTCGGTCATCCGCTGGCCGATGCCATCCCGCTGCAGCCGCCCCGCGCGGCCAGCCGCGTGGCGTTGGGCCTGGGTCAGGCCGAACGTGTGGTGGCCGTGTTGCCGGGCAGCCGCCGCAGCGAAATCCAGTACATCGCGCCGCGCTTTCTGCAGGCCGTGGCGTTGCTGCACCAGCAGCGACCCGAGTTGCGCTTCGTGTTGCCCGTGGCGCCGGGTTTGCGCGAGCTGCTGGCGCCTCTGGCTGCCCAGCACGCGCCGCACGCGCCGCTGCAACTGGTCGACGGCCAGTCGCATGCCGTGCTCGCGGCCTGCGACGTGACGCTCATCGCCAGCGGCACGGCCACGCTGGAAGCTGCGCTCTTCAAGCAGCCCATGGTGATAGGCTACAACATGCATGCGCTGAGCTGGCAATTGATGAAACGCATGCGCTACCAGCCCTGGGTGGGCCTGCCCAACATCCTGTGCCGAGAGTTCGTGGTGCCCGAGCTGCTGCAGGACGACTGCCACGCGCCGCAACTGGCCGCAGCCGTGCTGGCCTGGCTGGACGACCCGGCGGCCTGCACCCGCGTGGCCACCCGATTTACCGACTTGCACCACCAGCTTCGCCAAGACACGGCCAGCTGCGCCACCGATGCCATCGCGCAAATTCTTCAAGGCTGAACAGCTGGGCCTGCCGTTTGTCGGGCCCGGTTTGCTGGCCGGCGTGGACGAAGCCGGCCGCGGCCCGCTGGCGGGGCCCGTGGTGGCTGCTGCTGTGATCCTGGACGAGCTGGCGCCCGTCAAGGGCCTGGCCGACAGCAAGACACTCACAGCACGTCGGCGCGACAAGCTCTTCGACGACATCCGCGCCCGCGCCCTGTGCTGCAGCATCGCCAGCGCCAGCGTTGAAGAGATCGACGCGCTCAACATCCTGCAGGCCACGATGCTGGCCATGAAGCGTGCCGTGGCAGGCCTGCGCATCCTGCCGCACCGGGTGGTGGTGGACGGCAACCGCGTGCCAGTGCTGGCGATGCCCGTGTTTGCGCTGGTCAGGGGCGACAGCAAGATGGCTGCGATCTCTGCAGCGTCCATCCTGGCCAAGGTGCAACGCGACCGCTGGTGCGAAGAACTGCATGCGGCTCACCCGCAGTACGGATTTGCCGCGCACAAGGGCTACCCCACGCCCGAGCACCTGGCGGCGCTGCAAGTGCACGGCCCTTGTGCTGTGCACCGCAGCAGCTTCGCGCCGGTGCGGGCCGCGGCGCTGTTGCGTCAGGCCCAGCCGTGAGCGAGCCGCAGCAAATCACCTCGCGAGAGAACCCGCTGCTGGTGCGCCTGCGGAAGCTGGCACAAGACGGCACGGCTTACCGAAGCGCCGGCCAGGTGTGGCTGGAAGGCGACCACCTGTGCGCTGCCTTGCTGCAAGGCGGTGGCGTGGCTGACCAGGCCTTGATCAGCGATGTGGCCTGGCAGGACGGCCGGCTGCGCAAGCTGGCTCATGGGGCACAGCTCGTGGCCATCGTGCCCGCCGCGCTGTTCAAGGGCATCAGCGGCCTCGGGTCGCCCGCTGGCATCGGTTTCCTGATGCCACTGGCCGCGCCACCCACCATCGACGTGCGAGCAGCGACGGTGGTGCTCGATCGCCTTCAGGACGCCGGCAACGTGGGCAGTGTGCTGCGCAGCGCAGCGGCCTTTGGCGTGCGCCAGGTGCTGGCCCTGAAGGGCACGGCCGCCTTGTGGTCGCCCAAGGTGTTGCGCGCCGGCATGGGTGCGCACTTCGGGCTGCGCCTGCTCGAAGGTCTGGACGAGGCCGATCTGCAGGCCCTGTGCGTGCCCTTGGTGGCCACCAGTTCGCATGCCGGGCACTTGTTGCCTCACGCCCGGCTGCCGCAACCGTGCGCCTGGGTGCTGGGCCACGAAGGGCAGGGCGTGTCGGCTGCGCTGCTGGCACGCTGTGCGCTGCAGGTGCGCATCCCGCAGCCCGGTGGGGAAGAGTCGCTGAACGTCGCAGCTGCGGCGGCGGTGTGCTTTTACGAAAGTGCGCGGCGCGGCTGATCCGGCCCGTCAATAGATCAGGCGGTCCGGGCGCAGGTCGCGCAGGATGGTGGTGGCGATCTCTTCGATCGATTTGTGCGTGGACGACAGCCAGGCCACACCTTCGCGCCGCATCATCGCCTCGGCCTCGTTGACTTCCATGCGGCAGTTTTCCAGCGCCGCGTACTTGCTGCCCGGGCGGCGTTCGTTCCTGATCTGCGACAGCCGGTCGGGGTCGATCGTCAGGCCGAAGCACTTGCGCTTGTGCGACACCAGCGAGCCGGGCATGCGCCCACGTTCGAAGTCCTCGGGGATCAGCGGATAGTTGGCTGCCTTGATGCCGTGCTGCATGGCCAGGTACAGGCTGGTGGGCGTCTTGCCGCTGCGGCTGACGCCCACCAGGATGATGTCGGCACTTTCCAGGTTGCGGCTGCTTTGGCCGTCGTCGTGTGCCAGGCTGAAGTTGATGGCCTCGATGCGGTCGGTGTACTCCTGACTCTTGCTGATGTCGGAAAAACGCCCCACCCGGTGATTGCTCTTGACGCCGAACTCCAGTTCCAGCGGTTCGACGAAGGTGCGAAACATGTCCAGCACCAGGCCCTTGCAGCTGTCGCCGGTGAGGATGCAACGCACCTCGTCGTTGACCAGCGTGATGAACACGATGGGCCGGCGGCCTTCGCTGTGCGCGGCTTCGTTGATCTCACCCAGCACGACATGGGCCTTCTCCACCGTATCGATGAAAGGGCGCCGCACGTGGCGCGGTTTGGCTGGAAACTGGTTGAGGATGGAGTTGCCGAAGGTCTCGGCCGTGATGCCGGTGCCGTCCGAGACAAAGAACACGGTTCGTTCAGTCATGGATTCTCAACGGGGGGTGGGCGGCAGCCGGCGGCGGCCTGCCTTTGGTTCCATCATAAGTAAGAAGTCCCTAGAATCGGGTCAACTTTCCGCCTCGCTGCCCCCACCGTGACCCCCCCTGGCCCCCAAGAAAAAGAACATCGCGCCAGCGCAGGGAACGTGGTCGCCCATGCGGAAGCACCGGTTTTGTCACATCACGGAGCTTTCCCATGTCTGCAACCGCCAGTCTGGCCCCCCTGGGGTCACTCGCGACCGCCCTGGTCGCCCCGTTTGAACACCTGAGGATGACCGACGTCGAGACGGTAGGCGGCAAAAATGCCAGTCTCGGCGAAATGATCAGTCAGCTGGCCACCGCTGGCGTGCGGGTGCCGGGCGGCTTTGCCACCACCGCGCATGCCTTCAGGGTTTTCTTGCAGCAAGGTGGGCTGGACAAGCGCATCAGCGACCGCCTGGCCAAGCTGAACGTGGACGACGTGCGCGCGCTGGCCGAAGCCGGTGCGCAGATCCGCCAATGGATCATCGACACCCCGCTGCCCGCTGACCTTGAAGCCGCCATCCGCGAGCAATTCGCGCGCCTGTCGGCAGGTTCGCCCGCCGGTGCGCAGGCCAGCTTTGCCGTGCGCTCTTCGGCCACTGCCGAAGACCTGCCCGATGCTTCATTTGCCGGCCAGCAGGAGACCTTCCTCAACGTCAGGGGCATCGAAGACGTGCTTCACCGCATGAAGGAGGTTTTTGCCTCGCTGTACAACGACCGCGCCATCAGCTACCGAGTGCACAAGGGCTTTGCCCACGCCGACGTGGCCCTGTCGGCTGGCGTGCAACGCATGGTGCGCTCGGACGTGGGCTCGGCCGGCGTGCTGTTCACCATCGACACCGAATCGGGCTTTGCCGACGTGGTGTTCATCACCGCCAGCTACGGTCTGGGTGAACTGGTGGTGCAGGGCTCGGTCAACCCCGACGAGTACTACGTCCACAAGCCGACACTCAACCGGGGCAAGTTTCCCGTCATCCGGCGTGTGCTGGGCAGCAAGCTGCAGCGCATGGAGTTTGCGTCGCCCGAAGAAAAAGCCAGCAGCGGCAAACTCGTCAAGGTGCTGGACACACCGCCGGAGCAGCGCAACCGCTACGCATTGAACGACGCCGACATCATCGAACTGGCCAAGTACGCGCTGATCATCGAGAAGCACTACGGCCGACCGATGGATATCGAGTGGGGCAAGGACGGCCTCGACGGCCAGATCTACATCCTGCAGGCGCGGCCCGAGACCGTGAAGAGCCAGGCCGGTGGCAAGGTCGAGCAGCGCTACAGGCTCAAAGGCGACAGCAGCAAGAACGTGGTGCTGGCCGAAGGCCGCGCCATCGGCCAGAAGGTGGGCACGGGTCCGGTGCGCCTGGTGCGCAGTCCGGCCGAGATGGACCGTGTGCAACCGGGCGACGTCCTGGTCACCGACATGACCGACCCCAACTGGGAGCCGGTGATGAAGCGCGCTTCGGCCATCGTCACCAACCGCGGCGGGCGCACCTGCCACGCCGCGATCATCGCGCGTGAAATGGGCATTCCGGCCGTGGTGGGCTGCGGCGACGCCACCGAGCGTGTGCACGAGGGTGCGCTGGTCACCGTCAGCTGCGCCGAAGGCGACACCGGCTACATCTACGACGGCCTGCTGGAAACCGAGGTCAGCGACGTCGTGCGCGGCGAGATGCCGTACTGCCCGATCAAGATCATGATGAACGTGGGCAACCCGCAGCTGGCTTTCGACTTTGCCCAGATGCCCAACAGCGGTGTCGGCCTGGCGCGGCTGGAGTTCATCATCAACAACAACATCGGGGTGCACCCGAAGGCCATCCTCGACTACCCCAACATCGACCCCGACCTGAAGAAGGCGGTGGAGTCCGTGGCGCGCGGCCATGCGTCGCCGCGGGCCTTTTATGTGGACAAGCTGGTCGAGGGCATCAGCACCATCGCCGCAGCCTTCTGGCCCAAGCCGGTGATCGTGCGCCTGTCGGACTTCAAGAGCAACGAGTACCGCAAGCTCATCGGCGGCACGCGCTACGAGCCTGACGAAGAAAATCCGATGCTGGGATTCCGTGGCGCCAGCCGCTACATCAGCGGCGAGTTCAGCGACGCCTTTGCCATGGAGTGCGAAGCGCTCAAGCGGGTGCGCACCGAGATGGGTCTGGACAACGTCGAGATCATGGTGCCCTTTGTGCGCACCGTGAAACAGGCGGCCACGGTGGTGCGCATGCTTGCCGAGCGTGGCCTCAAGCGGGCCTCGGATGGCGGCACGGACGGCCTGCGTCTGATCATGATGTGCGAGGTGCCCAGCAACGCCATCCTGGCCGACCAGTTCCTGGAACACTTCGACGGCATGTCCATCGGCAGCAACGACCTGACGCAATTGACGCTGGGGCTGGACCGTGACTCGGGCCTGGAACAACTGGCGCACGACTTCGATGAACGCGACCCCGCCGTCAAGGCCTTGATCTCGCGCGCCATCACGTCCTGCCGTGCCACTGGCAAGTACGTGGGCATCTGTGGCCAGGGGCCCAGCGACCATCCTGACTTTGCCGACTGGCTGGCCGCAGAAGGCATCGTGTCGATCTCTTTGAACCCCGACACGGTCATCGACACCTGGCAGCGGCTGGCGAAGGCCCGAACGCGAGTCCAGGCGTAGGGGCTGAGAGGCCTTGTCGCACGAGAAGGGGTCATCCGACCCCTTTTTTTCGTCTGTGCGCTAAGCCACATTTGAGGGAAAGCCCTATGAGTGCTTGTGCCCAGACCGGCCGCTTTCGTCAGAGAGCCGTAAGCGCCAGGCAAAACAGTCGGGCCCAGTCAAATGGATGGCCCATGCTCACGGTCCTGAACATCGTTCAACTCTTGTTGTACATCGCCCTGCTGGCGCTGCTGGGCCAGGCCATCTTGTACGTGCTGGCCGGCGCCAGACGCGACACCAACGTCTTCTACAAGCTGCTGCAGGTGCTGAGCAAGCCTTTCACCCTGCCGGTGCGCAAGATCACTCCCAAGCAGATTTCTGACGCCCAGGTGCCGCTGGTCACTTTTTTGTTGCTGGCCGTTTTGTACGCGGTGGTCACCTTCGAGCGCGCCAACCTGTGTGTCACTTCCAACATGGTGGGGCAACCCGGATGCCAATGAGCCGATTCAGCATGAACCGCTTCGACTACCTGTGGCTCAAGCTGCAGGCCATCGTGCTGCTGGTGTTGGGCCGCAACCCGGCGGCACTGAGCGTGTTCAACCAGATGGTGGCGCGTTGGCCTGACGATGCCTATGCGCTGGCCAGCCGCGCCCACCTGCACACGCAGGCCAAGCGTTTGCCTGAAGCGCTGGCCGACTCCAGCCGCCTGGTGGTGCTGCGCGCCGACCACGCAGCCACCTGGTTCAACCACGGCTTCATGCTGGAAGACGCCCAGAGGCTGGACGAAGCCCTTGCCGCATTCCGTCGCGCCACAGAACTGGGCCCCCAACTCGACCGTGCCTGGTACGGCATGGGTCTGGTGCTCATTCGCCTGCAGCGCTACGACGAGGCCGTGGTAGCGCTCAAGCGCAACACCGAACTGCAACCCATGAGCCCCTACGGCTGGTACCAGTTGGCACGTGTTCATGTGGACCGCCACCAGCCCGATGAGGCGGTGAAGATCATTCGCCACCTGAAGGCCTTTGAGCCCAAGGTGGCGGCGCAGCTGGAACGCGAAACCGGCCTGCTGGTGGGCACGGGCGCGCAGTGAGCGAGGCCGGCGGCTGAGAGTTTTGGGGTGCTGCCGCTCAAGCGGCGGTGGGGTGTACGGAGAACAGGCCCGAGTCGGGCCAACTGAAGAAAGAGGTGACTGCAATGAAGGTGAGTGAGAACCACCAACGCTACTGGCAGAAAAACCTGAGGATCACCGCGATCCTCATGGCAATCTGGTTCGTGGTGACTTACGTCATGGCGTACTTCGCCCGTGACTTGAGCTTCAATTTTTTCGGTTGGCCCTTCAGCTTCTGGATGGGCGCCCAGGGGTCCCTGATTGTCTACGTGGCGATCATCGGGTTCTACGCGCACTACATGAACAAGCTCGACATTGAACACGGCGTCGCCGAGGAGGAATGACATGGCTGGCTTGAGTTTCGAACCCCAAGCGGGTGCCACCAACAAAGAGGCCAATGCGGCCTTCAAGAAGGGGCTGAACAAGGTTTATGGCTGGTACACCGGGGGCTTCCTTGCCTTCGTGGTCGTGCTGGCCATAGCCGAGCAGATGGGCCTGTCGCGCGCTGCGATCGGCCTGGTGTTCCTGTTTGCCACCGTGGCGCTTTATGCCGGCATCGGCATCATGAGCCGCACCAACGACGCGGCCGAGTACTACGTGGCCGGTCGCCGCGTGCCAGCTGTCTACAACGGCATGGCCACCGGCGCAGACTGGATGAGCGCAGCATCGTTCATCGGCATGGCCGGTACGCTGTACCTCAACGGCTACGGCGGCCTGGCCTTCATCATGGGCTGGACCGGCGGTTACTGCTTGGTGGCGTTGTTCCTGGCGCCGTATCTGCGCAAGTTCGGGCAGTTCACGATTCCCGACTTCCTGGGCGCACGCTATGAAGGCAACCTGCCGCGCTTCATCGGCATCCTGGCGGCCATCCTGTGCTCCTTCGTCTACGTGGTGGCGCAGATCTACGGCGTGGGTCTGATCACCACGCGCCTGTCAGGCCTGGCCTTCGAGATCGGCATCTTCGTCGGTCTGGGTGGCATCCTGGTGTGTTCGTTCCTGGGCGGCATGCGTGCCGTCACCTGGACGCAGGTGGCGCAGTACATCATCCTGATCATTGCCTACATGATTCCGGTGGTGTGGCTGGCGGTGAAGCAGACGGGTGTGCCGATTCCGCAGGCCATCTACGGTTATCAACTGCAGAAGGTTACGGCCAAGGAGCAGCTGCTGATCGACGACCCCAAGGAAAAGGAAGTCATCGCCATCTTCAAGCAGCAGTCGGATGACCTTGCGGCCAAGCTGAAGGACGTGCCCACGGCCCTGGCTGCCGACAAGGCAGCTGCCGCCAAGAGGGTCGAAGACCTGAAGGCGGCCAACGCGCCACTGGCCGAACTGCAAGCTGCCGAAAAGGCGATGGCTGCAGTGCCCGCCAACGAAGCTGCTGCGAGGAAGGCCTGGACGGGAGCCAAGACGGCCGCCGACGGCCGGGCTCGACCGCTGGGCGGCATGCCGCGCCATGCCGCGCAGTACGCAGGCAACCCGAATGGCGACGCTGCGGCGCAGAAGGCCTTCAACGATTCGCGTCGCAACTTCATGGCCCTGGTGTTCTGCCTGATGGTGGGTACGGCTGCACTGCCGCACATCCTGATGCGCTACTACACCACGCCGTCGGTCAAGGATGCGCGTGCCTCGGTCACGTGGTCGCTGTTCTTCATCTTCTTGCTTTACTTCACGGCGCCCGCACTGGCCGTGCTGGTGAAGTACGAGATGTTCACGATGGTCGTGGGCACACCGTTCGACAGATTGCCCGAATGGATCGGCGCCTGGAACAAGGTCGATCCGTCGCTGCTGTCGGTGGTGGACGTCAACAAGGACGGTATCCTGCAGTTGGGTGAAATCCGCATCGGCGGCGACATCATCGTGCTGGCCACACCTGCCATCGGCGGCTTGCCGTATGTGGTGTCGGGCATGGTGGCCGCTGGCGGCCTGGCTGCTGCGCTGTCCACGGCGGACGGCCTGCTGCTGACCATTGCCAATGCGCTGTCGCACGACCTGTACTACAAGATGATCGATCCCAACGCGCCCACCGCGCGCCGGGTGATGATCTCCAAAGTGCTGTTGCTGGTGGTGGCCCTGGCTGCTGCTTCGGTGGCGGCGCAGAAGCCGGCCGACATCCTGTTCCTGGTGTCTGCAGCCTTCTCGTTTGCCGCGGCAGCGTTCTTCCCGGCGCTGACTCTGGGCATCTTCTGGAAGCGAGCCAACAAGTGGGGCGCCGTGCTGGGCATGATCTCTGGCCTGGGCATCACGTTCTACTACATGGTCACCACCCAGACTTGGCTGCGCGGCATCTTCGGTGTCACATCGCCGGTCGAGTTGTGGTTTGGCATCCTGCCGATCTCGGCGGGCGTGTTTGGTGTGCCACTGGGCTTTGCGGTGATCATCATCGTGAGCCTGCTGACGCCGGCGCCGTCGCCCGAGACGCAGGAACTGGTGGAGCACGTGCGCTACCCGAACCTGGTGCCGAGCAAGACCTGACCGCAGGCATGTTCTGCTGAAGGGCCGCACCGCGAGGTGCGGCCCTTTTTTCGTTTCGACTCATGCCGACCGCTTGGCCGATAACCCTCCCGGCTTGATCCAGATCAGGGACCTGGGCCACACGAATGCAGCGCGCCGACCTACCATCGACGGCATCACAACGCACTGGCGTGGCCTGGATGACTGAAGAAGCTGCCCGCACCTCACCGTCCAGCAGCCTGCTGGGCAACCTGAGCGCCGAGTTGATGCGCGTGCTGCCCTTCTCGCGCATGCGACCCGAGCACGTGTCCACGTTTGTCGGCAGTGCCACGCAGGTCTACTTTGCGCCGGGCGAAGTGGTGCTGGACCCATCCAGTGGCCCCGCGACCGCCTTGCTGTGCATTCGCCAGGGCAGCGTCAGCGGCCGCAAGGGCATGGCCGAAGCGCTGGCCGATACGGCCGGTCAGTTTGAGTACGTGGCCGGCGACTTGTTTCCGGTCGGGGCGCTGCTGGCCGGCCGGCCCGTCACTTCCACGTACACCGCCAACGAAGACACCTTCTGCCTGCTGGTTCCGGCCGACCGGGTGCAGCAGTTGGCTGAGGAGAGCGTGCCTTTCGCCGACTTCCTGAACCGGCGCGTGGCACATATGCTGGAGCTGTCGCGGCGGGCCATGCAGGCCAACTGGTCATCGCAAGCCCTGGCCGAACAGTCGCTGGAGATGTCGCTGGGCCAGTTGCCGCCCAGGCAACCCCTGGCCTGCGACGCGTCCACGCCGTTGCGTTGCGCCTTGCAGCAGATGCAGGACCGGCGTGTCGGCTCGGTGCTGGTGGTGGACGCCCACGGCGCGCCGCAAGGGATCCTGACGCGGCACGATATCCTGGGCCGCGTCACGCTGCCGCAACTGCCGCTGCACACGCCCATCGCGCAAGTCATGAGCCAGCCGGTGCTGAGTCTGACAGTGGAGCAGACCTTGCAGGATGCTGCGCTGCTGATGTCGCAACACGGTCTGCGCCATGTGCCCGTGACACAAGGCGGGCGGGTGGTCAACATCGTTTCAGAGCGGGACCTGTTTGCGCTGCAGCGCCTGTCGCTCAAACAACTGGGCAGCGGCATCCGCAGCGCGCAAAACCTGGCGGGGCTGAAGCTGTTGGCAGCGGGCATCCGCAACTTCGCGCGCAGTCTCCTGGGTCAGGGCGTGCAGGCGCGCCAGCTGACCGAACTGATCAGCCATCTCAACGACCTGCTCACAGCGCGCCTGGTTCACTTGGTGGCCGCAAGCCGGGGCGCAGACCTGTCGCTGGCGTGTTGGGTGGCCTTTGGCTCCGAGGGGCGAAGCGAACAGACCGTGTCCACCGATCAGGACAACGGCCTGGTCTTCGACAGCCGGCAGCCCGACATCGACCGTCCGGCCTGGATGGCCTTGGGCGCGGAAGTCAACGACGCGCTGGACGCCTGCGGCTACCCGCTGTGCAAGGGCGGCGTGATGGCGCGCAACGCCGACTGCTGCTTGAGCACCCAAGAGTGGCAAGGGCGCTTCTTGCAATGGATCGAACACGGTGCGCCTGAAGACCTGCTCAAGGCCAGCATCTACTTCGACCTGCGGCCCCTGCATGGCAATCTGGCACTGGTGCGCCCGCTGCAAGACCTGCTGGCCAGCGCGCCGGCACGCGTGCCCCGTTTCATCAAGCAGATGGCCGACAACGCGCTGCAGCACGGGCCGCCGCTGAACTGGCGCGGTTCGCTGGACACCCGTGACGAGCAGGGTCGTGCGCTGCTGGACCTGAAACTGCAAGGCACAGTCCTGTTCGTCGACGCCGCACGCCTGTACGCCTTGGCCCACGGACTGGCGGCGTTGAGCACACGTGCTCGCGTGGAGGCTGCGGCGCCGCTCATGCGCGTGGCGCCGCAGGAAAGCCAGGCCTGGATCGCCGGCTTCGAGTTTCTGCAGATGCTGCGATTGCAGGTGCAACTGCGCAGCCCGGATGCCTTGAACGGCAATCCCAACCTGATCGACGTCAACACGCTCAACGACATCGACCGCCGCATGCTGAAAGAAACCATGCGCATGGCGCGTGGCTTGCAGCAGCGCATCGAGCTGGACTACCGACGTTGATGCGGGGCTTCGATTGAGCTTGCTCGACACCCTGCTGCCCTGGCGCCGGGCGCGCCAGACCGGCCAGCCACCAGACAGCGGCCGTTGGGTGGTGCTGGATGTCGAGTCCAGCGGCCTGGACGCACGCCACGACCGCCTGCTGGCCATCGCCGCCATCGCGGTGCGGGTGGATATCGATGTTCAGGACGCCCGGCCGCGGATCGATCTGGCTGATAGCTTCGAAGTGGTGTTGCAGCAACCTCAGTCAGCGGCCGAACCCGACCGCCAGAACATCCTGCTGCATGGCATCGGCGTCGGTGCTCAGCACGATGGCGTGCAACGCCAGACGGCCTTGCGGGCTTTTCTGAGGTACGCGGCAGCTTCACCGCTGATCGCCTTTCACGCCGCCTTCGACCGCACGCTGATCGAGCGCGCGCTGCAGGCCGAGGGGCTGCAAGTGCCCGGCAACGGCTGGCTTGACCTGGAGCCGCTGGCTGCCGTGCTGAAGCCAAAGGTGCAGGCCCGCTCGCTGGACGAATGGATGGCGGCCCTGTCCGTCACCTGCGCGGTGCGCCACCAGGCGGCGGCCGATACGCTGGCCACGGCAGAGGTGCTGCTCAAGCTGTGGCCGGCCTTGCAGGCCGAACTGGGGCGCCCCACCTTTGAGCTTGCCGTGAAGCTGGCTGCGCAGCGGCGCTGGCTGGCGCAAGGCACCTGAAAGGCGCCAAGACGGCGCCTAAACAGGCGCCTAAAAAAGGCGCCCAAGAAGCGCCTAGGAAGGGAGGCTCAGCCTGCTATACTTTCGGGCTTTCCTTGCTGCACCCATCAAGTTGACGCATCGGGGCAGCTTCCACACCCGACGTTTCAGGCCCGCACACCGTGGTGCCGAACGCGCCGGAATCCACAAGGAGTATTCATGCGTCACTATGAGATCGTTCTGCTGATCCATCCGGATCAAAGCGAACAGGTTCCGGCCATGCTGGAACGCTACAAGACCACGGTCACCGCCGCGGGTGGCAAGGTGCACCGCGTGGAAGATTGGGGCCGGCGCCAGCTGGCTTACATGATCCAGAAGCTGGTCAAGGCGCACTACCTGTGCCTGAACATCGAAGTCAGCAATGAAACGCTGATCGAGATCGAAACGGGCTTTCGCTTCAACGACGCCGTGCTGCGCCACATGACCGTGCTCAGGGCCAAGGCCGAGACCACCCCCTCCATCATGATGAAGGCGGTCGAGCGCGAGGAAGCCCGCAAGGAGCGCCAGGAGGCCACGGCCTGATCTTTTTGCCGTTGCCCGCCCGGGCTGCTGACCAAAAACTCGCGGCATGAACCGCTTGCTTCTGTCAGCCACCCTGGTGGAGCGCGCAGCGCAGCGTTACACCCCTGCCGGCTTGCCGGCCCTGGACCTGAGCCTCAAGCACGAGTCCACGGTCAGTGAAGACGGACAGCCCCGCAAGGTCTCGATGGAGATCAAGGCGCTGGCAATCGGGGCGGTGACGCAGGCGCTGATGCCGCTGGCGCTGGGAAGTGCAGGCCTCTTTGCAGGCTTCATCACCAGCACGCGCAACGGACGAGGACTGCTGTTCCACATCACGTCGGTCGAGCCAGACCCAGCGTCTGTAAGCCCGGCCGGTTCATCCGGATCGATTTAGTTTTACGTAGGAGCTCATATGCCCCCGCCACGTGGTAAAGGTCGTTTTTCCAAGGACAAGCGCCCCAAGCGCAACAACCAGTCCCTGCTGTTCCGCCGCAAGCGCTTCTGCCGCTTCACGGTCGCCGGTGTCACCGAGATCGACTACAAGGAAATCGACGTGCTGCGCGATTTCATCGGCGAAAACGGCAAGATCACGCCCGCCCGCCTGACCGGCACGCGTGCGTTTTTCCAGCGCAAGCTGACCACCGCCATCAAGCGTGCGCGCTTCCTGGCGCTGCTGCCGTACTCTGACCATCACAAGGTCTAAGGAGCCGACATGCAAATCATTCTTCTCGAGAAGGTCGGCAACCTGGGCAACCTGGGCGACGTGGTCAACGTCAAGCCGGGTTACGCCCGCAATTACCTGATTCCGACCAAGCTGGCGCGCCGCGCCACCGAAGCCGCGATCAAGGAATTCGAAGGCCGCCGCGTTGAACTGGAAAAGGCCGCGCAGGCCAAGCTGGACGCCGCCAAGGCGCTGGGTGAACAGCTCGCCGGCAAGACCGTGCGTGTGGTGCAAAAGGCTGGCGTTGATGGCCGTCTGTTTGGCTCGGTCACCAACCATGACGTGGCCGACGCACTGGTCAAGATGGGTCTGCAGATCCAGAAATCGCAGGTGCGCATGCCCACCGGTCCGCTGAAAACCGTGGGCGAGCACCCGGTCACCGTGGCGCCGCACCATGACGTGGTGGTCGAGGTCACCGTGCACGTGGTGGCCCAGGCCGATTGACCCGCTGCATCCACGTGCGCAAAGGCCGGCATCAGCCGGCCTTTGTATTGGTGCTGCCCGTTTTGCACAGGCTGACCACGGGTCATCCACAGCTTTGCGCACACCGCGCATGAGCCGTGCCAAGCCTGGCATCCATCATGCTGGGACTTCCACCATCTGCCCATGGGGCCGCCCAGGCACTAAGGTCACCCCATGAACCTGATCGTCGATCCCCGTGACACCCCCACCCAGCGCGACGACGAGGTGGCCCGTCTGCGTGTACCACCGCATTCGGTGGAAGCCGAACAAAGCGTGCTGGGCGGCCTGCTGCTGGACAACCTGGCCTGGGACCGAGCCGCCGAGCTGTTGACCGACAGCGACTTCTACCGCTACGAACACCGGCTGATCTTCAGCGCCATCGCCGGCCTGGTGCAGCACAGCCGGCCGGCCGACGTGATCACCGTCTTCGAGCAGTTGCAGAGCCTGGGCAAGGCCGATGACAGCGGCGGCCTGGCCTACCTGAATGCACTGGCGCAGAGCGTGCCCAGTGCCGCCAACATGCGGCGGTACGCAGAGATCGTGCGTGAGCGCGCGGTGCTGCGCAAGCTGATCGCCGCCAGCGATGAAATCGCCACCGCAGCCTTCAATCGCGAAGGCCGGCAGGTCAGCCAGATCCTGGACGAGGCCGAAGGCAAGATCCTGAAGATTGGCGAAGAGGGTTCACGCCAGAAGCAAGGCTTCCAGGGCATCGACAAGCTGGTCGTTGCGTTGTTGGACCGTGTCAACGAACTGGCTGAAAACGGCGCCGAAGACGTGACCGGCGTGCGCACCGGTTACTACGACCTGGACAGCATGACCGCGGGCCTGCAAAAGGGCGACCTCATCGTGCTGGCCGCGCGGCCTTCGATGGGCAAGACCGCCTTTGCGCTGAACATCGCCGAGCACGTGTGCGTCAAGGAAGAGCTGCCGGTGGTGGTGTTTTCCATGGAAATGGGCGCCTCGCAACTGGCGCTGCGCATGGTGGGTTCGCTGGGCCGCATCAACCAGCAACACCTGCGCACGGGCAAGCTGGCCGACGACGAATGGGGCCGCCTGGCCGAAGCCGTGGAAAAGCTGGGCCAGGTGAACATGTTCATCGACGAAACGGCGGGCCTCACGGCGGCCGAGTTGCGCGCCCGTGCGCGGCGCATGGCACGTCAGTTCGGTGGCACGCTGGGGCTGATCGTGGTGGACTACCTGCAGCTCATGAGCGGCAGCGGCGGCAGCGACGAAAACCGCGCCACCGAGCTGGGTGAAATCTCCCGCGGCCTGAAGGCGTTGGCCAAGGAACTGCAGTGCCCGGTGATCGCACTGTCCCAGCTGAACCGCAGCGTGGAAAGCCGCCCTGACAAGCGGCCGATGATGAGCGACTTGCGTGAGTCGGGCGCCATCGAACAGGATGCCGACATCATCATGTTCATCTACCGCGACGACTACTACACCAAGGAAGCCAGCAAAGAGCCGGGTGTGGCCGAGATCGTCATCGCCAAGCAGCGCAACGGGCCCGTGGGCACGGTGAAACTGACGTTCCTGAAGCCGCTGACCAGGTTTGACAACTTGGCGCCGGGGTCGTCGGGCGGCGAGTACTGAAAGCCGACTTGCGAAGGTCGGGTGTACTGTATATATTAACAGTATGCAACCCAGCCGACCACAGCCCCAGGCCACCTTGATGTACGCACCCACCGGTGCGCTGAAAGGCCGCGGCACGGTGTGGGCGATGGAGCACCGCTTCAGCACCGACACCCGGGCCGAATTCGACGACGGCTGGGGCACGCTGGAACAGGCGGCGGCCGAAGAGCATCTGCCGCCGGTCACGCAGGTGAGCGAAGAAAACGTCAACCGCATCCTGTCGGGCAACGACTCGCCGGACATCGGCTTCGACCTGTCCATCAACCCCTACCGGGGCTGCGAACACGGCTGCATCTACTGCTACGCCAGGCCCACGCACAGCTACCTGAACCTGTCGCCGGGCATCGACTTCGAGACCCGCATCGTGGCCAAGGTCAACGCCGCCGAAAGGCTGCGCGAGGCCATGGCCAGCAAGGCTTTCACGCCGGCGCAGCTGAACATCGGCTCGGTCACCGACGCCTACCAGCCAGCCGAGCGGCGCTTGCGCATCACGCGGTCCATCATCGAGGTGCTGTCAGAGGTGCAGCACCCGTTTTCCATCATCACCAAGTCCAGCCTGGTTGAACGCGACATCGACCTCATCGCGCCCATGGCGCAGCGGCGCATGGCTGCGGTGTACGTGTCCATCACCACGCTGGACCCGCAATTGGCGCGCACGCTAGAGCCGCGTGCCGCCGCGCCACACCGCAGGCTGCAGACAATCCGGGCGCTGGCGCAGGCCGGCATTCCGGTGGGCGTGAGCGTGTCGCCGGTGATCCCTTTCCTGAACGAACCCGAGCTCGAACGCATCTTGCAGGCCGCGCAAGAAGCCGGCGCCACTTCGGCCTTCAGCATCGCGTTGCGCTTGCCCTGGGAGGTGAATCCGCTGTTCCAGCAGTGGCTGCAGCAGCACGCGCCTGAGAAGGCCGAACGCATCATGGCCCGCGTGCGCGACATGCGCGGCGGCAAAGACTACGACAGCCAGTTCGGCACCCGCATGACCGGGCAGGGTGTATGGGCGCAGCTGCTGCGGCAGCGCTTTGACAAGGCCTGCGTCAGCCTGGGCCTGAACCGGCAGCGTGTGACGCTGGACCTGTCTCGCTTCAGGCCGCCGGCGCGGATGCAGGGGCAGGGCGAGCTGTTCTAGGCGGGCCGGCCACCGAGGGGCTCAGCCCTCGCGCGTGAAATCGCGCTCCGGCCTTCGCCAGCCACGCAAGTCCTTCCGGACTTGCATGTGCGGGCTCAGACTGCGGCCACTTCAGTCTGGCTCGGAGCGCGCAGGCGCAGCTGCAAACCGCCCGGCGACCGACCCGAGCGCTGGATGCCTGCAATGTGGCTGTCCGGTTGGCAGCTGCGAGCCAGCAGCTGGCTGGCGGTGTCGGCCCAGGCATCGGCTTGCGCCACCTGGCCGCGGTGGCGGCGAGCAATGAGCACGGTCATCTCCAGCAGCTTGGCATTCAAGGCAAGGCTGCCGGTTTCCAGCAGCAATTGCACTGCAGCTTCGATCTCGCCCTTGAGCGAGTGGTCCATGGCCCGTTCGGCCAGCGATGCCACCCGTGCCTGGCAGCGGCGCACGATGGCCAACGCGGGGTCGGCGCGCTGTGCCGAAGCCACCAGCACTTCGGTGATCGCCTTGGAAGTACAAAAGCGCATGCCGATGCGTTCCACCAGCGCTTCATGCTCCAGCGGCGGCCTTTCGCCGGGCGGCACGCGGGCCCATAGCATCAGCACCGAGTTGGCGGCTTCGAGGTCGAAGTTGTCGTCGCCGGCTTGTGCAGAAAGCTGCCGCAGTGTGTCCAACGCCGGGTCGCTGGAACCGGCCGCCAGCGCCGCCAGCACGTCGGCCGCCTGGCAGAAACGGTCCAAGCGGCGCGACTGCGGAAAGCGCTCGCGGTAGCGCATCAAGTGCTCGCGCATCGACGCCACACCGGCCTTGTCGCCCATGTCGTGGCGCAACACGGCAATCAACAGCAGCGTCAGCGCATCGAAGAGCTTGGACTGCGCGCCCAGGCCCAGCGCACGTTCCAGCAGCTTCAGTGATTCTTTGCCCTGGCCCTGGTAGAAAGCCAGCGCGCCGGCATGCTGGTTGCGCAACAGGCAGCCGGGTGTCAGCGTGGCGGCTTCGCGGTATGCGGCCAGCGCGCCGTCAAAGTCGCACTGTTCCACCAGGGTGCGGCCCAACAGGTCGTGTGCGTCGGCCTCGCGCGGTTCGTCGTTCAGCACAGCCAGGATCGCCTTGCGTGCCGTTGCCGTGTCGCCTTTGGCCATCAGCGAACGGGCCACACCCAGCCGCGCCCAGATAGCGCCACTGGGTTGGGCCAGCTTTTCGAAGAGCGTCAGGGCGTCTTGCGGGCGGCCCATGTCCAGCAGCAGTTCGGCCACCAGGCGGCCGCAGTAGGTGGCATAGGGCTGTTTGTCCTGGAAGCGCTTGAGTGCGCGGGCAAGGGCGATCTCGGTCTGGCCGTTGTCAAGGGCCAGCAGGATGTCGCCCAACTCGCGCTTTCGGTGGCGCGCTTCGATCAGCCTTTGGCTCAGCAAGGCACCGGTGTAGGGGCGCACGAGGATGCCGTCCAGTGCCGACTCAGCCGCTTCCACCACCTGGTGGTAGCTGGCCTGCGAGGTGACCATCAGGAAGACCGTGCTGTGCGGCAACTGGTGCTCGCGCCGCAGTTCATCCAGCAGGTCCTGGCCGCTGTCGGCGCAGTCTTCGAACTCGCGGTTGCAGACGATGATGTCGAAAGCTTCGCGTTCGATCAGCATCCGGGCGTCCTTGATCCGGCTCACTTGTGCCACATGGCCGACGCCAATGTTGCGCAACTGGCCTGCCGCCACGCTGCGCATCAGGGGGTTGCCCTCCACCAGCAGGGCACGCGCCAGGTGGATGTCGCGGTCGATCACACCCCCGCCCCCCGGCTTTGGCCGGTTGGGCAGCACAGCTTGTGCCTGTTGCAGGTAAGAACCATCGGCCAGAGGATGAACGGAAGACCCTCTGGGTATCGGCCTGCCCGCGTCTTACTTGAACAGGTCCTTCACGCGGTCGGTCCAGGTCTTGGTGTTGGGCGAATGGCGATCGCCTGATTTCTTGAACGACTCGTCCAGCTCTTTCAGCAGCTTGCGCTGGTGCTCGGTGATCTTGACCGGCGTCTCCACCGCCACGTGGCAGTACAGGTCACCGGGGTAGCTGCTGCGCAGGCCCTTGATGCCCTTGCCACGCAGGCGGAAGGTCTTGCCGTGCTGGGTGCCTTCAGGCAGTTCGATCTCGGCCCGGTTGCCCAGCGTGGGCACCTCGATCGTGCCACCCAGCGCCACGGTGGTCAGGCCCACGGGCACGGTGCAGTGCAGGTCGTCGCCGTCGCGTTCGAAGATCTCGTGCTGCTTGACGCGGATCTCGATGTACAGGTCACCCGCCGGGCCGCCGTTGGTGCCGGGCTCGCCATTGCCGGCACTGCGGATGCGCATGCCTTCGTTGATGCCGGCGGGAATCTTCACCTCCAGCGTCTTCTGCTTTTTCAGCTTGCCGGCGCCGTTGCAGGTGGTGCAGGGCTCGGGAATGATCTTGCCCGTGCCGTGGCATTGCGGGCAAGTCTGCTGGATGCTGAAAAATCCCTGGCGCAGGTGGACCGTGCCGCTGCCGTTGCAGGTGGTGCAGGTCTTGGGTTGGGTGCCGGGTTTGGCGCCGCTGCCCTTGCAGGGTTCGCAAGTCTCCCAGGTGGGCACGCGGATCTGCGTGTCCTTGCCAAAGGCCGCTTCTTCCAGCGTGATCTCCATGGCATAGCTGAGGTCGCTGCCGCGGTAGACCTGCTGGCCACCGCCACCCGCGCGCCGGCCGCCCGCAGCAGCACCGCCGAAGATGTCGCCGAAGATGTCGCCAAAGGCTTCGGCAAAACCGCCGAAGCCCTCACCGCCAGGACCACCCGGGCGGCCGCCCATATTGGGGTCGACGCCGGCGTGGCCGTACTGGTCGTAGGCGGCGCGTTTTTGGCCGTCGGAGAGCATCTCGTAGGCCTCTTTGGCCTCTTTGAACTTGTCTTCCGAAACCTTGGCGTTGTCACCCTGGTTGCGGTCGGGGTGGTGCTTCATCGCCAGCTTGCGATAAGCCTTCTTGATGTCTTCTTCTGTGGCGTTCTTGGGCACACCCAGAACGTCGTAGTAGTCACGCTTGGCCATGAGTCCTCTGATGGCTACAAAGTGAAGCCGCCGCGTGGACCGCCAGGGCGGGCCCGGAGGGTCGAACGCGGCGATGGCTTTGCGGAGGGCACCAGGCCCGCCGGAAAGATCACTTCTTCACTTCCTTGAACTCTGCATCGACCACGTTGTCGTCGGCAGCCTTGGCTTGTTGTGGCGCTTCGCCTGCGCCCGGGCCAGGGCCGGCGCCGGCCGCTGCACCCGCTGCAGCTTGCGCCGCCTGGGTTTCGGCGTACATCTTCTCGCCCAGCTTCTGACTGGCCGTCATCAAGGCCTCGGTCTTGGCTTCGATGGAGGCCTTGTCGTCGCTCTTGATGGCTTCTTCGACGTCCTTCAGGGCGGCGTCGATCTTCTCTTTCTCGGCCCCATCGAGCTTGTCGCCGTGTTCGGCCACGCTCTTCTTCACGCTGTGCATCATGGCGTCGGCCTGGTTGCGGGCCTGCACCAATTCCACCTTCTTCGCGTCTTCGCCCGCGTTGAGCTCGGCGTCCTTCACCATCTTCTGGATCTCTTCTTCGCTCAGGCCCGAGTTGGCCTTGATGGTGATCTTGTTTTCCTTGCCGGTGCCCTTGTCCTTGGCACTGACGTGCAGGATGCCGTTGGCGTCGATGTCGAAGGTGACTTCGATCTGCGGCAGGCCGCGCGGTGACGGCGGGATGCCTTCCAGGTTGAACTCGCCCAGGCTCTTGTTGCCCACCGCCAGCTCACGCTCGCCCTGGTAAACCTTGATCGTCACGGCCGGCTGGTTGTCGTCGGCGGTGGAAAACGTTTGCGCAAACTTGGTCGGGATGGTCGTGTTCTTCTTGATCATCTTGGTCATCACGCCGCCCAGCGTCTCGATGCCCAGGCTCAGCGGGGTGACGTCGAGCAGCAGCACGTCCTTGCGCTCACCACCCAGCACCTGGCCCTGGATGGCGGCACCAACGGCCACGGCCTCGTCGGGGTTCACATCCTTGCGCGGCTCTTTGCCGAAAAACTCCTTGACCTTCTCCTGCACCTTGGGCATGCGGCTCATGCCGCCGACCAGGATGATGTCGTCGATCTCGCTGACCTTGACGCCGGCGTCCTTGACGGCAATCCGGCAAGGCTCCATCGTGCGCTCGATCAGCTCATCGACCAGGCTTTCCAGCTTGGCGCGGGTCAGCTTGATGTTGAGGTGGCGCGGGCCATTGGCATCGGCCGTGATGTAGGGCAGGTTGATGTCGGTCTGGGTGCTGGTGGACAGCTCGATCTTGGCTTTTTCGGCGGCTTCCTTCAGGCGCTGCAGGGCCAGCACGTCCTTGGTCAGGTCGACGCCTTGTTCCTTCTTGAACTCGGTGACGATGTAGTCGATCAGCCGCTGGTCGAAGTCTTCACCGCCCAGGAAGGTGTCGCCGTTGGTCGACAGCACCTCGAACTGCTTTTCACCGTCGACATCGGCGATCTCGATGATCGAGATATCGAAGGTGCCGCCGCCTAAGTCGAACACCGCGATCTTGCGGTCGCCCTTGCCGTGTTTGTCCAGGCCGAAGGCCAGTGCTGCGGCGGTGGGCTCGTTGATGATGCGCTTGACATCCAGGCCGGCGATGCGGCCGGCGTCCTTGGTGGCCTGGCGCTGGCTGTCGTTGAAGTAGGCCGGCACGGTGATCACCGCCTCGGTCACTTCTTCGCCCAGGTAGTCCTCGGCCGTCTTTTTCATCTTGCGCAGCACTTCGGCCGACACCTGCGGCGGTGCCATCTTCTTGCCGCGCACTTCGACCCAGGCGTCACCGTTGTCGGCGGCAGCGATGGTGTAGGGCATCAGGTTGATGTCCTTCTGCACTTCCTTCTCGGTGAACTTGCGGCCGATCAGGCGCTTGACGGCGTACAGCGTGTTGCGCGGGTTGGTGACCGCTTGACGCTTGGCCGACGCGCCGACCAGCACCTCACCGTCCTCCTGGTAGGCAATGATCGACGGCGTGGTGCGTGCACCCTCGCTGTTCTCGATCACTTTGGTGGTGTTGCCTTCCATGATGGCCACGCATGAATTGGTGGTGCCGAGGTCGATGCCGATGATCTTGCCCATTGCTGTGCTCCTGAGTTTGTGTGGGTTGAAACGCTTGTTCTGGACTTGCGGCCAGACCGCAGGCTTTCAAGTCAAACCTTGAAGCCTGAACGGCGGGGCCTTGCTTTAAATCACTTGGGTGCGGCCACAGTCACCAGCGCCGGGCGCAGCACCCGGTCGGAGATCAGGTAGCCTTTTTGCAGCACGGCCACCACGGTGTTGGCCTCTTGATCCGCCGGCACCACGCTGATGGCCTGGTGCTGGTGCGGGTCGAACTTGGTGCCGGCGGGCGGCGCAATCGGCAGCACCTTGTTGCGGTCCAGCGCGGCACTGAGTTGCCGCAGCGTGGCGTGCACCCCTTCGAGCACCTGCTCGACCTTGGCGTCGGGCATGGCGATGGCGGCTTCCAGGCTGTCCTTGACCGGCAGCAGGCTCTCGGCAAACGACTCGACGGCGTATTTGCGGGCCTTGCTGATGTCCTCGTCGGCGCGGCGGCGGGTGTTTTCGGCCTCGGCCTTGGCGCGCAGGTAAGCGTCGGACATTTCGCTGTATTTGGCTTCCAGCTCGGCCAGGCGCTGCTCGGCGCTGGGGGCGGCCGGCTCGGCGGCAGCGGTCTGCGCTGGGTCGCCGTTGGGCGGGGCGTAAGCGTGCATATCGGGATCAATCTCCGGCGTCGTCATGTCGGGGCCTCTGCGGTTTTTTTTGAAGGGGTTGAACACGTCAGCTGGGGATATGGGGTTTTTATCCCGTGGTTCAAGAGGGGGTATTCGACGACGGTCGCTCGCTGGCGGCGCACCGGGCTGTTGCGCCACGCCGCGTGCTGGGCGCTCAGCTGTCGTCGAGCGACGCGCTCCAGCGCTGCCAGTCGTGTTGGGTGCGTTCGATGTCGCGCCGGTCGCGCTTGGTGGGCCGGCCTTGCTCGATGCTGAGCGCCGGCTCGGCCGCCAGGCGCCGGGCTTCGGCTTCTTTTGTGCGGCGGGCCAGGCTGTCGGCGGTTTCTTCGTACAGCGCCTGGGCCACTGGCGCCGGGCCGCGCAGCGCGCTCAAGGCCCGCACCACCACCGTGCGCTGCACGGCGCCTTGGCGCAATAGCAAGGTGTCGGCCACGTGCAGCTCACGCGCCGGCTTGGCCACCTGGCCGTTGACGGCGATGCGGCCCTTGTCGATGTCGGCCACCGCCAGCGCGCGCGTCTTGTAGAAGCGTGCGGCCCACAGCCACTTGTCCAGGCGCATGCCGGCGGCGCTGGGCTTGCTCGGCGTGTCGGCGTTCTTCATGGCGCCGCATTGTGGGCCAGCGGCAGTTGCGCGGTGGCGTCCAGCCCGGTGATGCGGCCAAGCTGCAGCCGGTTGTCGAGGGTCAGGCTGCCGCCCAGCGTCACCACGATCTCGCGGCAGATGGCCAGCCCCAAGCCGGCGCTGCCGCCCAGGCGGGCGCCGGCATCGTCACCGCTATCACGGCTGTCGTGGCGGCTGTCACGGCCGCAGTCGCCAGTGGTGCCGCCCGAAAACGGCTGCATCAGCCCCGGCCGAAGCGTGTCGGCGATGCCGGGGCCGCTGTCGGCCAATGTCAGCGTGGCGCGCTGGCCATCGTTTGCCAGCGTGATCATCAGCCGGCCGCCGGCCGGGCTGTGCTTGAGCGCGTTGTGCAGCAGGTTGCGGGTCAGTTCACGCAGTGCCCAGGCATGGCCGCACACCCGGGCCGGCACGGTGGCCAGCTCAAAATCCAGTCCGGCGTCGGCGATCAACGGGGCCAGGTCGAGTGCCACCTCGCGCACGCTGTCGGCCCAGTCCAGTGCGGGCGGGTCACCCTGCTGGCGCAGTTGCTCCACCTTGGCCAGCGCCAGCATCTGGTTGGCCAGCCGGGTGGCGCCGTCCACCGTCTGGCCGATCTCGGCCAGCGCCTGGGCGGGCGGCAGGTCACCGCGCTGGGCCGACTGCACCTGCACCTTCAGCACCGCCAGCGGCGTGCGCAACTGGTGCGAGGCATCGCGCACAAAGCGCTGCTGGTGCGCCAGCAGCCGCGCCTGGCGGGCCATCGCGCCGTTGGTGGCGGCGATCAGCGGCATCAGCTCCCGCGGAGCGCGTGGCGCGGCGATCGGCCGCAGGTCATCGGCCTCGCGGGCGGTGATGGCCGCGCTCAGCTCACGCACCGGCCGGGTGGCGCGCTGCACCACCCACCACACCACCGCGGCAATCACCGCCAGCAGCGCCGCCTGGCGCCAAAGCGTATCAAGCAGCACCTGCTGCGCCAGGGTGCGGCGCAATTCCAGCGTCTCGGCCACCTGGATCGTGGCCATGCCCTGGCCCGCCAGGCCGGCCACCGGCTGCAGCAGCACGGCCACCCGCACCGGCTGGCCGCGGTAGTGGTCGTCGTAGAAATCGACCAGCGCGGCGTATTTGGCGCGGTCCGGGATGCGGCCGTGCCAGGCCGGCAGGTCGTCGAAGCCCGACACCATCTCGCCCTGGAAGCCCGTCACCTTGAAGTACAGGCGGCTGCGGTTGTCGGCTTCGAAGGCCTCCAGCGCCGAGTAGGGCACTGTGGCCAGCAGGCGGGGCGCCGCAGGCGTGCCGGCCACGTCGAGCAGCTCGCCGATCGACTTGGCAGAGGCCAGCAGCGTGCGGTCGTAGGCGGTGTCGACGGCGCGCTGGGTCTCGCTGTACAGGCTGGCGGTGTTGATGGCCACCAGCAGGCCCACCGGCAGCAGGATGCCCAGCAGCAGGCGGCTGCGCATCGACAGGCCGTGCAGCCGGAGCAACAGGCGCTGGGCCGTGTGGGCCACAGTGCGGCGCGGTGGCTGCTCAGCCATCGGCCTTCAGCAGATAACCCAGCCCGCGCAGCGTGACCACCCGCGCGCCGGTGGCTGCCAGTTTCTTGCGCAGCCGGTAAGCCACCACCTCGATGGCGTCGGGCTGCAGGTCGGGCTCACCGGCAAACACCAGGTCGAACAAGCGATCTTTGGCCACCGCCTGGCCCGGCCGTGCCAGCAGCGCACGCAGCAGCGCGCCTTCACGCGGCGCCAGTTCCAGCGGCTGGCCCTGGTGGTAGACAGCGCCGCTGTCGGCATCGGCGCGCAGGCCGCAGAAGCTGGGCGGTT
>JBBRCN010000002.1:0-96356 GCA_038204775.1 Burkholderiales bacterium
ACGGTGGTCGTCGCAAGGACACCAAGCTTGATCTGCTACCGGGATCGCTCACCAGGCACCTGCGTGCCGAGGTTGTCAGTCCCAGCTCAGCGCACCACCGGATTGGTACTCGATGACGCGGGTTTCAAAAAAGTTGCGTTCTTTCTTCAGGTCGATCATTTCGCTCATCCAGGGGAACGGGTTTTCTTCGTTCGGGAAGAGTGCTTCAAGACCGATCTGCGTGGCACGCCGGTTGGCGATGTAGCGCAGGTAGCCCTTGAACATGTTGGCGTTGAGACCCAGCACACCGCGCGGCATGGTGTCCTCGGCGTAGCGGTACTCCAGCTCTACAGCCTTTTCGAACAAGCCCTTGATCTCGGCCTTGAAGGCCGAAGTCCACAGATGCGGGTTCTCCAGCTTGATCTGGTTGATGAGGTCGATGCCGAAATTGCAGTGCATGGACTCATCGCGCAAGATGTATTGGTACTGCTCGGCGGCGCCGGTCATCTTGTTCTGGCGGCCCAGCGACAGGATCTGCGTGAAGCCGACGTAGAAGAACAGGCCTTCCATCAGGCAGGCAAAAACGATCAGGCTCTTGAGCAACGTCTGGTCGTTCTCTGGTGTGCCGGTGTGGAAGTGCGGGTCCATGATCGCGTCGATGAACGGGATCAGGAACTCGTCCTTGTCGCGAATCGACTTGACCTCGTTGTACGCGTTGAAGATCTCGCTCTCGTCCAGGCCCAGGCTTTCGACGATGTACTGGTAGGCGTGGGTGTGGATGGCTTCTTCGAAGGCCTGACGCAACAGGAACTGCCGGCATTCGGGCGCCGTGATGTGGCGGTACGTGCCCAGCACGATGTTGTTGGCGGCCAGCGAATCGGCGGTGACGAAGAAGCCGAGGTTGCGCTTGATGATGCGGCGCTCGTCTTCGGTCAGGCCGTTGGGGTCCTTCCAGGTCGCGATGTCGCGCGACATGTTCACCTCTTGCGGCATCCAGTGGTTGGCGCAGGTGGACAGGTACTTTTCCCAGGCCCACTTGTACTTGAACGGCACCAACTGGTTGACGTCGGTCTGGCCGTTGATGATGCGCTTGTCCGCCGCATTGACGCGGCGCGCGGATGCAGCAACGGCAACCCGTGGTGTGTGGGGCGGCTGCACCTTCGCCTGGGCGTTCAGTGACGAAGGGGCTTGAACAAAAGGCGCCTGCTCAACAGGCACTTGAGCACCGACAGCATCGGCGAGAACCGGTGCAGAGACCGCCTCGCGCAACGCCACCGACGGGGTGACGCGCGGCACAAGGCTTGGCGCGTGATTCGAACTGTTTTTGACTTCGTCTTCCCAGACCAGCATGTGCGTATGTCCTGTCGTTTCGAATTATCCGAGTGTTGCTCGCAAACACCAAGCACTGGTTGACTTTGCGGCGTTCTCGATGTTGCAGCAGCGCATCGACTCACACACGATCGGTGGCCGATGCGATGACTGCATCAAGGTGTGGATGGAACAGACCCGCTGATGCCAAGCCTTCACGAGGCCGCTCAGAAGGCCGCTGCGTATGCACTATTGGCAGGCCTCGCAATCCAGGTTGTCAATCGAACAGAACTTGACGTCAGTCGCGGGCTCGCTGGACGCCGGTGAAACTGCAGCTGAAACTGCAGATGCGGATGAAGCGCTGCCCGACTGCCCCATGGACACCGCATTCAATGCGCCCGGTGCCACGGTGGACTTCTCCGAATACGTGGCGCTGGTGGTGCGCAGGTAGTAGGTGGTCTTCAGACCCCGCAGCCACGCCAGCTTGTAGGTTTCATCGAGCTTGCGGCCCGAAGCACCCGCCATGTAGATGTTCAGTGACTGCGCCTGGTCGATCCACTTCTGGCGCCGCGAGCCGGCTTCCACCAGCCACTGCGCGTCAACCTCGAAGGCCGTGCCGTACAGGCGTTTCAGCTCTTCGGGCACACGGTCAATGGGACGCAGCGAACCGTCGAAGTGCTTGAGGTCCATGACCATCACGTCGTCCCACAGACCCAGCTTCTTCAAGTCATGCACGAGGTACTCGTTGATGACCGTGAACTCGCCCGACAGGTTGCTCTTCACCGACAGGTTGGCAAAGCTGGGTTCGATGGATGCATCGACACCGATGATGTTGCTGATGGTGGCCGTGGGTGCAATGGCCACGCAGTTGCTGTTGCGCATGCCGTGTTCAGCGATACGCGCACGCAGCGCGTCCCATTCCAGCGTGCTTGAGCGATCGACTTCGACGTACTGCGCGCCGCCGCGAGCCTCGGCCAGCAGGTCCAGTGAATCCTGCGGCAGGATGCCGCGGTCCCACAGGCTGCCGCGGTAGCTGCTGTAGCGACCGCGTTCGGCGGCCAGTTCGGTGCTGGCCCAATAGGCGTGGTAGCACACGGCTTCCATGCTGCGGTCGGCAAACTCGACCGCTTCAGCGCTGGCATAAGGCAGGCGCAGCTGGTACAGGCAGTCCTGGAAACCCATGATGCCCAGGCCCACCGGCCGGTGGCGCAGGTTGCTGTCGCGCGCCTTCTTGACGGCGTAGTAGTTGATGTCGATCACGTTGTCCAGCATGCGCATGGCCGTGGCCGTGGTGCGCTTGAGCTTGACCTGATCGATCGTCTTTACGCCGTCCACGTCCTTCAGATGCTGCACCAGGTTCACGCTGCCCAGGTTGCAAACCGCAATCTCGGTGTCCGACGTGTTGAGCGTGATCTCGGTGCACAGGTTGGAGCTGTGCACCACACCCACATGTTGCTGCGGGCTGCGCACGTTGCAGGCGTCCTTGAAGGTGATCCAGGGGTGGCCGGTCTCGAACAGCATCGACAGCATCTTGCGCCACAGGTCGTTGGCGGGCATGCGCCTGAAGAGCTTGATCTCGCCACGGTCGACCTTGGCCTCGTAGGCGGTGTAGGCCTCTTCAAAGGCCTTGCCGAACTTGTCGTGCAGGTCGGGCGTTGTGCTGGGGCTGAAGAGCGTCCAGTCGCCACCGTCCAGAACACGGCGCATGAAGAGGTCGGGGATCCAGTTGGCGGTGTTCATGTCGTGCGTGCGTCGGCGGTCGTCACCGGTGTTCTTGCGCAGCTCGAGAAACTCTTCCAGGTCCAGGTGCCAGCTTTCCAGGTAGGCGCAGACCGCGCCCTTGCGCTTGCCACCCTGGTTGACGGCCACGGCGGTGTCGTTGACCACTTTGAGGAAGGGCACCACGCCTTGGCTCTTGCCGTTGGTGCCCTTGATGTAGCTGCCCAGGGCGCGAACGCGCGTCCAGTCGTTTCCCAGCCCGCCGGCAAACTTGGACAGCAGCGCGTTTTCTTTCAACGCTTCGTAGATGCCGTCCAGGTCATCGGCCACGGTGGTCAGGTAGCAGCTGGACAACTGGCTGCGCCGCGTGCCGCTGTTGAACAGCGTGGGCGTGCTGCTCATGAAGTCGAAGCTGGACAGCACGTTGTAGAACTCGATGGCCCGCGCTTCACGGTCGATCTCGTTCAGGCTCAGTCCCATCGCCACGCGCATGAAAAAGGCCTGCGGCATCTCGATGCGTTGTTCATCGATGTGCAGGAAGTAGCGGTCGTACAGCGTCTGCAGACCCAGGTAGTCGAACTGCAGGTCGCGGCTAGCGTCCAGCGCGGCGCCCAGGCGCACCATGTCGAACTGCAGCAGCTTTTCGTCCAGCAGTTCGGCCTGCACGCCCTTCTTGACGAACTGCGGAAAGTACTCGGCGTAACGCTCGCTCATCTGGGCCTGCGTGACCTCAGCGCCCAGGATCTCGCGGCGGATGGTGTGCAGCAGCAGCCGCGCCGTGGCACGGGTGTACGAAGGCTCCTTTTCGATCAGCGTGCGCGCGGCCAGGATGGCGGCCTTGTAGACCTCGTCGATGGGCACGCCGTCATACAGGTTGCGGCGTGTCTCGGCCAGGATGGGTTCGGCGCCGACATCGGCGCCCAGGCCAGCGCAGGCCGACTCGATGAGGCCACGCAGTGCGTCCATGTCCAGCGGCACGCGCTGGCCGCCTTCCAGCACATGCAGCTCAGCCACCCTGGCCGGCGCGGGTGTGCCCTGGCGCGCGCGCTCTTGCGAACGCCGTTCGCGGTACAGCACATAAGCACGCGCCACTTCGTGGTGGCCGCTGCGCATGAGGCCCAGTTCGACATGGTCTTGCACATCTTCGATGTGGAAGGTGCCGCCACCCGGACGCGAACGCAGCAGCGCCCGCACCACGGCTTCGGTCAGGCTTTCCACGGTTTCGCGCACGCTGGCCGATGCCGCACCTTGGGTGCCGTGCACCGCCAGGAAAGCCTTCATCAGGGCCACCGCAATCTTGTTGGGCTCAAAGCCCACCACCGCGCCGTTGCGCCGAATGATCTGGTAGCCCACATAGGCGTTGCTCGGCAAGCCCACGGTGCTGTTGGCAGTGGCCGGGTTGCGTGTGGTGGTGGCGCCGGGCGCCGCGGTGGTCTGGATAGATTGCATTCAATCCCCTTTGGATTTCTGGTGGGTTGTTGTGTGGCCCGCTGCGGGCTGCGCAAGCCGGGCTGCCTGAATCCGACCCTGGGCTCGGAGGCGGCGAAGTCAAGGTGGTGAAGACGACGCGGTGTAGCAAAAGTGCAGGAACCCCTGTCACACAGCGTTCACAGGCGACCACTATATCTGGGGTGGTGACCCCCTTCAAGCCCCATGCAAGCCACTAGCGCTAGCGTTGCCTCAGTGGCAACCCGTATTGTCGCGGCACAGAACAAGGCCTGCAGAAGACATCGACAAGGCAGCATCAAGTGCTCTGTGCCGCGGCATGCCGCGTGCCCATTGAAGGGAAGTCCGCAAGGCCGCGTCAGCGCTGGCTTTGCGGGCGAAAAACCTTGCAGTGCCGCCGCCGATCAGGGCCTTCAACCAGGCACCACCGGCAGCCGCGGCCATCGGCCCTGCAACAGCCTTCGCAGCCGCAGCCAGTCAAAGCCCGAGCCCGGGTCGGCCTTGCGGCCTGGCGCCACATGCTCGTGACCCACGGCTTCAATGAGGGGGTATCGGCGCGCCAGGCCCCGCAGAAGCCGCGCCAGCAGAACGTACTGTGCGGGCTCGAAGTCACCGCCTTCCAGACCTTCAAGCTCGATGCCGACAGACCAGTCGTTGCAGTTGTCCCTGCCGCGCCACGAGGAGGCGCCGGCATGCCAGGCGCGTTGGTCGCAAGACACGAACTGCAGCACGGTGCCTTGCCGCCGCACGAAGAAGTGGGTCGACACCTGCAGGCCGCGCAGGCCCTGGTAGTAGGGATGCGCATCCCAGTCCAGCTGGTTCAGAAACAGGCGCTGCACCTGGTCGCCGCCGAACTCACCGGGGGGCAAGCTGATGGCGTGCACCACCGCCAGCGACACCGCTGTTGCAGCCGGCCTGGAGCCGAAGTTCGGTGAAGGGCAGTGTTGTGCGTGGGCCCACCAACCCGCCTGCCACACCCAGCGCCGCGCCATGCGGTCAGAGGGCTTCGCCGTCGGCCGCGCCCACGCCCAGCCGCGCCATGCGGTAGCGCATCTGGCGCAGCGACAGGCCCAGGCTGGCGCCAGCTGCGGTGCGGTTGTAGCGGTGACGTTCCAGTGCCCGCTCCAGGATGTCGCGCTCCACGGCGTCGAGGTAGGCCGCCAGGTCGGTCGGCAATGCCACTGCCACGCTGGACGCCGATGCCGCAGACACAGCTGCCGGTGCGGCTGCGGCGTCCTTGGCCGCGGTCTGCGCCGAATCGCCGGATGCTTCGCCAAGCAAGGTGTCGGGCAGACCCAGATCGACCAGGCTGATGGCCGGCCCGCTGGACAGCGCCAGTGCGCGGTGCAGCAGGTTTTCTAGCTCGCGCACATTGCCTGGGAATGCATAGCGCAGCAGGTGCTGCAGCGCATCGGATGTCAGCATCGGCACCGGGCTCACACCGGCGTCGCGGGCAATGCGCTCGATGACCGCGCTGCAGATCGCCGGCACGTCGCCGATGCGCTCACGCAGCGGCGGCACCACGATGCGGATCACGTTGAGGCGGTAGAACAGGTCTTGCCGGAATCGTCCGCCTTGCACCTCGCTGTCCAGGTCGCGGTGGGTGGCGCTGACGATGCGCACGTTGACCGGCAATTCGGCCACCGCGCCGAGGGCGCGCACGGCCCGTTCCTGGATCACCCGCAGCAGCTTGCTCTGCATGGCCAGCGGCAGGTCGCCGATCTCGTCCAGGAACAGCGTGCCCCCTTGCGAAGCCTGGAAAAAACCTTCGCGGTCTTCGTTGGCGCCCGTGAAAGCGCCCTTGCGGTAGCCGAAGAACTCGGCCTCCAGCAGGGCTTCGGGAATGGCGCCGCAGTTCACCGCCACAAAAGGGCCGGCTGCACGCGGCGAACAGTCGTGGATGGCGCGAGCGACCAACTCCTTTCCGGTGCCGGACTCGCCCGTCACCAGCACCGGCGCCATGCTGCGCGCCACCTTTTCGACCAGGCTGCGCACCTGCTGCATGGCCGTGGAGTGACCCAGCAGCCGTTGCAGCGCCGTGCGGCGCGGCGCCGCAGTGCGCGCAGCCAAGGCCGCCGGGTTGCCGCTGGCAGGTGCGGCGCCGCTGGCAGGCGCACGGCCCAGGGCCGACGCCACCACGGCACGAAACTGCCGCAGGTCCACCGGCTTGGTCAGGTAGTCGTAGGCGCCGGCCTTCAGGGCTTCGACCGCGTTTTCGGGTGAGCCGTAAGCCGTGATGACCATCGCCTTTTCGCCGCGCCCGGCCTCTTCGATGCGGCGCAGCAGGTCCAGGCCACTGCCGTCAGGCAGGCGCATGTCGGTGATCAGCAGCTGGTAGCCGCCCGGGCCACGCTGCTGCAAGAGCGCCCAGCCTTCTTCGACCGAACCTGCGCTTTCCACGTCGTAGCCTTCGCGCAGCAGCGTCAATTCATACAACGTGCGCAGGTCGGGTTCGTCATCGACGACAAGCAGGCGGGGGTTGGCGGGTGCAGTCACTGGTAGTCCGTTCCGTCAATGAGATGACAAAAGAAATTGATGCATTCGTTCGTCAGGCTAGGCGCAAACCACAGCCCTAGCTGCAGCTATGGCGCGGATTTGCAACGACGCATGGCGGACGAAGGCGCGATTTCATGCAATCGGTTTGGCGGAACGGACTACTAGGCAGGGTCCGGTTGCAGCGCTCAGGAGTCCAGAGGCAGCGCGTCCACCGAAGCCAGCCACTCGGCGCGCCGCATGGTCACGATGAACTCGTTGCGCAGCCTCTCGGCGGCCGGCCGGGGACGGTATTCGATGCGGGCGCCGTAGCGTTCGCACAGCTCGCGGCAAATATACAAGCCCAGGCCCGAGCCGCGGCTGCGTGTCGAGAAGAAGGGTTCGAACAGGCGCCGCTCGACCTCGGGTGCAATGGGCGCACCATCGCTGAGCACCGACAGCACGGCCCAGGTCTCGTCGCGCACGGCCAGGCGCAGAAAGACAGAGCCGGGTGCAGGGCTGGCATGCCGCAGCGCGTTGTCCAGCAGGTTCACCAGCACGCGGCGCAGGTGCTCGGGGTCGAAGCTCACGCCCAGCGGCTCGACAACGACCTCCGCACGCAGACGGCTGTCCGACCCCATGGGCAGCTGCATGGTGCGTGCCCATTCGGATGCGGCACGGCCCACCGTGGCACTGGCGTCGATGGTGCGCTGCGCAGGTTCTGCGCCAGGCGCCACTTCCATCACGTCTTCAACCAGGCGTTTCAGGCGCTCCACGTTGTCGGCAACCATCGTGGCCAGGCGCATCTGAGCCGGCGCCAGCGGGTCTTCCATCATCAGCGCGTTGGCTTGCGAGATGGCGGCCAGCGGGTTGCGGATCTCGTGCGCGATGCCAGCCGACACACGCCCCATGGCGGCCAGCTTTTCTTGCCGGATTCTGGCCTGCAGCGTGCGCAGGTCTTCCAGCAGCAGCACTGCCACGGGCTGTGTGTCGAGATCGACCTGAGCGTCGTCCGCGCGCTCGCCGAGGTCCAACGACCGGCTGCGCATGAAGCGCACACGCAACCTCAGGGTGCGGGTGTGGCCCTCGCCAAAGATCAGCGTCACGTCCTGGCCGGCATCGGGCCACAGACCGTCGGCCAGCGCCTGCTGCGCGGCTTGCTGCAGGGCGCCCCACGATGTGCGCTGGTCCAGATTGAAGGGCGCCTGCGGACCCAGGCCCTGGTCGACCAGCAAGGCCCGTGCGGCGGGGTTGGCCGCCCGCACCTGCAGCCGGCGGTCCACCACCAGCACACCATCGGCCATCTCTTCGATCACCAGGCGGTTCAGCTGGGCCTGCTGGCGCGCCAGTTCCAGGCTGCCACGGGCGGCCACTTCTTCGCGCGCCAGGCGCGCCGCCAATTCGCCGGCCAGCAAGGTGATCATGAACATGCCCAGGCCCAGCAGGCCGGACTGCAACATCAGCAGCGGTGCTTCACCGCTGCCCAGCGCCCGCCAGGCCGCCATCAGCAGCACCAGCGCCACGGCCGCCGCCGTGCCCAAGGCCAGCAGGCGCGAGGTCAACACACCGGCCATCAGCACTGGCAGCACCAAGAGGGCTGCGTAGTTGAGCGATGCGTTCACTTCCAAGAGGTGCAACACCGAAAACGCCAGCAGGTCCACGCCGATCGTCGCCAGCCATTGGCGGCGGCGGCGGCGGTAGGCGGCCTGCGGCTGGGGCCGGGCCAGCGGCCCGAAGCGGGGCAGCAGCCACAACGTGATGGCCTGCACCGCATAGGCCAGCGACACCAGCACCAGCCATTCCGACGATCGCAGCCCCAACAAGCTGCCCACAGCCAGCACAGCCACCAGCCCCAGGCCCACCACCGCGCGTGCGGCGGCGTAGGTGCGGTAGACCCGCGTCAGTGCCGTGTCCTGCGCCCTGGCCAGACTGCGCGCCTGGCGATCGAGAAAACGGCTGTCGGTGGGCAGGTCACCCGATGCCAGCCAGCCCGGGTCGAAGTGCGACTCACCGGCGTCCGCGCCGTCTTCGCGCCGCCGGCCCAGCGGCGTGCGGCGGTCGGTGCTGCGGCGGTCGCCCCGTCGGCGGTCGGCCTCGCGCGGTTCCATGGGGGCTGGGCTGCAGCCTCAGCGCGGGCCGGCGAGGCGGTGCGCTTCGCTGCAGAAGGGCCGGCCGCCGACGTCCATCTGGGCTTCGGCCTGCGGCAGGTGAACGCCGCAGTGGGCGCAAGCCAGCATCTGCTGCGGCGCCTTGGATTCGGGCTTGGTGCCGGGATTGTCTTTGGGTGGCGCAGCGGCCGGTGGCGGTGCATCGCGCCGACGCAGCATGAGCCACAAAACCACCAGCACCACCACCAACACCAGCAGGTACTTCATGTCAGGCCCCGCACGCGCTCAGGCGCCACGGCCGAGCATCACTTCAAGCACAAAGCGCGAGCCCGCATAGGCCAGCAGCAGCAGCACAGCACCGACATAGAGCCACCGTGTGGCTTGGCGCCCGCGCCAGCCGCGCTGCCGCCGACCCACCAGCAGGGCCGCAAAAACGCCCCAGGCCAGCAGCGAAAAAACCGCCTTGTGGTCGCCCCAGCGCCATTGTTCCGTCGACACGATGCCCAGCACCAGCGTGGCAGTCAGCACGGCAAAACCGGCTTCGACAAAACGAAACGTCAATCGCTCCAGCTGCAGCAGCGGCATGCCCAACGACTGGCCCGGCATGGCGCGCGGTGCGCCAGGCACGGCCGGGCGCAGGCGGCGCTCGGCGGCGTCCAGCAGCAAGGCGTGCAACACCGCCGCACCAAAGAGGCCGTACGAGCCCACGCCCAGCGCAAAGTGCAAAGGTGCCAGCGGCGAAGTCAGCACCCGGGGGTCGCCCGGGAACAGGCCCGCCAGCACCACGGCCAGCACACCCGCTGCACCCAGCCACCGCCGCACCGCCGGCAGCGGCACCAGGCGACTTTCGACCGTGTAGACGGCAATCACCAGCCACACCGTCATCGACAGCACGGGCCCGAAACCCAGCCGCGCCCCGGGTTCGGCCTGCCCGAAGCCGCCGATGTCGATGAACAGCAGCAGGCCATGCAGCAAGAAGCCTCCGAACAGCGCCGCCGCCGAAGGGTGGCGCACGCCACCGGAAGGCATCGCGGACAGCAGGTACAGCACCACCGCCACCCCGATCAGCAGCCAAGCGCCACCCGGCAAGAGCGTGGGGGAGGCGGTCGATAGAATCATGTAGACAAGTGTACTGATCGCGGGCCCCTGCAAAACAGCCCGCCAAGACGATGGCCACGACCCTCACCGACCGCCTGTCCCGGATGGTCAAGACGATGCGCGGCCAAGCGCGCATCACCGAAAGCAACGTTCAGGACATGCTGCGCGAAGTGCGCATGGCCTTGCTCGAGGCCGACGTGGCCCTGCCCGTGGTGCGCGACTTCATTGCCCGCGTCAAGGACAAGGCGCTGGGCCAAGAGGTGGCCGGCTCGCTGAACCCCGGCCAGGCGCTGGTGGGCATCGTGCACAAGGAGCTGGCCGCCACGATGGGCGACGTGGGCCCGGAAGGGTCCGCTTCGCGTCCCGTGGCCGACATCAACCTGGCGGCGCAGCCGCCGGCGGTGATCCTGATGGCCGGCCTGCAAGGCGCGGGCAAGACCACCACCACGGCCAAGCTGGCCAAGCACCTGATCACCAAGCGCAAGAAAAAGGTGCTCACGGTGTCGGCCGACGTCTACCGGCCTGCCGCCATCGAACAGCTCAAGACCGTCACGGCACAGGCCGGTGCCGAGTGGTTTGCCTCCGACCCCAGCCAGACCCCACGCGAGATTGCGCTGGCCGCGCTGGACTACGCCAAGCGCCACTACTTCGACGTGCTGCTGGTGGACACCGCCGGCCGCCTGGGCATCGACCAGGCGCTGATGGCCGAGATCACCGAACTGCATGCGGTGCTGAAGCCCGTTGAAACACTTTTCGTGGTCGACGCCATGCAGGGCCAGGACGCGGTCAACACCGCCAAGGCCTTCAAGGACGCCCTGCCCATCACTGGCGTCATCCTGACCAAGCTGGACGGCGACAGCCGCGGCGGCGCGGCCTTGTCGGTGCGGCAGATCACCGGCGCGCCGATCAAGTTTGCCGGCGTGTCCGAAAAGATCGATGGCCTGGAGGTCTTCGACGCCGAACGCCATGCCGGCCGTGTGCTGGGCATGGGCGACGTGCTGGCGCTGGTCGAGCAGGTGCAGAAGGGCGTCGACGTCGAAGCGGCACAGAAGTTTGCCGACAAGATGAAGTCCGGCAGCGGCTTCGACCTCAACGACTTCCTGCAACAGATCAGCCAGATGAAAAAGATGGGCGGCCTGTCCAGCCTGATGGACAAGCTGCCCAGCCAGTTGACCGCCAAGGCCCAGGGCGCCGACATGGACAAGGCCGAACGCGACGTGCGGCGCATGGAAGGCATCATCCATTCCATGACCGCGCTGGAGCGGCGCAAGCCCGAACTGCTGAAGGCCAGCCGCAAGCGCCGCATCGCCAACGGCGCAGGTGTGCACGTGCAAGAGGTCAACCGCCTGCTCAACCAGTTTGAGCAGATGCAGGGCATGATGAAGAAGATGAAGGGCGGCGGCCTCATGAAGATGATGAAACGCATGGGCGGCGGCATGGGGGGCATGGGCGGCGGCGGTTTCCCGGGCATGCCCCGCTGAACGGGGCCGCATGCGCCGGGCGTGCGCCGGGCGGCCCTGCTTCACGGACGGCGCTGATCCGCACCCCCGCCGATACGCCTGGATACGTCTTTTGTGCACCTGGACGTTGATCCGCAGCGCCAAGTCGCCGATGGTCGGGGTTCGCTCCCGCGCGCGGCCCCCTCTATGGACTCCATCCCGTCTTTCGCCTCCTTCGCCCTGCCCGCCACCCTGGCGCTGCTGCTGACGCTGCTGCTGTTTCGCATGCGGCAACGCGTGATCGAAAAGCGCGAACGCAAGGAACGCCGCGATGCCCTGGACACGGTGGCCGCCTGGCCGCCCGAGGCCGCACGGGTGCTCACCATCACTGAACGCCAGGCCTACGATCTTCTGAAGCGCGCGATGCCGGGCTACCTGGTGTTGGGCCAGGTGCCGCTGTCACGTTTCATCCGAGTGCCGGCGCGCCACTCCTACAACGAATGGCTGCAGCGTGTGGGCGCGCTCAGCGCCGACCTGCTCTTGTGCGACGCGGGATCGCGCGTGCTGGCGGTGGTGGACATCCGCCCTTCCACCGAAAGCGAACGCAGCCGCCGCCGGCATGAACGCATGGCCCGTGTCATGCGCGCCGCCAACGTCCATGTTCATGTCTGGCGCGAAGGCGCCCTGCCCTCGGCTGCCGAAGTGCGCACGGCCATGGCCCATGTCAGCGGCCCTGCCACAGCCGGCATCAAGGGCACCTCGTCACGCCCGATGCCGCTGATTCCCGTGGCCGAGATGTCAGAACTGCTGGCCGATGGCGATCGTGCGGCCATGGAAGGCGCATTCGACCCGTCGATGGAGCCGGTGCCTTCCGGCTTCTACGACGAGATGGAACCGGAACCCGCCGAAGCCCGTTGAACCCGGGTTCAGCCCGGTTTGGCGCGTCGCGCGCTGCGAGTCAACCCAGCGCCAGCTAGACCAGCAGCGCCTGCTAACCCAGCAGCGCCTGCGCAAATTCGCGCGCGTCGAAGGTCTGCAGGTCTTCCATCTTCTCGCCGATGCCGATGAAGTAAACCGGCACCGGTCCGCCATCACGTTCTGCGCCCCAGCGCGCGATAGCCGCCAGCACACCGCCCTTGGCCGTGCCGTCGAGCTTGGTCACGATCAGGCCGGTCAGCCCCAGGGCTGCGTCGAAGGACTTGACCTGCGCCAGCGCGTTCTGGCCGGTGTTGCCATCCACCACCAGCAGCACCTCGTGAGGCGCACCGGCTTGCGCCTTGCCGATGGTGCGGTGGATCTTTTTCAGCTCGTCCATCAGGTGCGTCTGCGTGGGCAGACGGCCGGCGGTGTCGGCAATCACCACGTCACAGCCGCGCGCGCGACCGGCGGTCACGGCATCGAAAGTGACGGCAGCCGGGTCACCGCCTTCCTGGCTGACGATCTCGACCTTGTTGCGGCCGGCCCACACGGCCAGCTGTTCACGAGCCGCGGCGCGGAAGGTGTCGGCTGCGGCCAGCAAAACCTTGCAGTCGGCCTCGGCCAGGTGGCGCGTCAGCTTGCCGATGCTGGTGGTCTTGCCGGCGCCGTTGACGCCCGTCACCATGATCACCGTCGGGGGCGATGCGCCGATCGTCAAGGGCCGCTGCAAAGGCAGCAGCAGCGCGGTGATGGCGTCCGCCAGCAGCGCCTTCACGGCCGCAGGCTCGGTGGCCTTGCTGTCCTTCACGCGCCGCCGCAGATCGGACAGCAGGAACTCGGTGGCCGAAACTCCGGCATCGGCCATCAGCAACGCGGATTCCAATTCTTCGTAGAGTGATTCGTCGATGCGCGTGCCGGTGAACACCTGCGCAATGCCGGCCCCGGTTTTGCGCAAGCCCTGCGACAGGCGGCCCAGCCAGCCGCCACGTGAAGGCGCTGCGGGTTTGTCCACGACGGCCACGTCCGCGGCCACGACTGCCGCTGGCGGTGTGACACCCCGTGCGGGAACCGCAGAATCCGCGGGCGGCGCAGACGGAACTGGCGGAACAGGCGGAACAGGCGGCTTCTTCTTGAAAAAACTGAACATGGACAAGGGCGGGATCGAAGAAACCAAGGGCCAGAAGCCGGGAGTTTGACCCAGCCTGAGCGCGAGCGTGTGTGCTCGCTATAATCGCGGGCTCAGGCGCTTTAGCTCAGCTGGTTAGAGCGACGGAATCATAATCCGCAGGTCCGGGGTTCAAATCCCTGAAGCGCCACCAAGATTCCCGCGGCCCCAGGTGACCCCCTCGGGCCGTTTTTGTTTCCACAGCCCCTGGATACACACCATGCTTCGCTGTGCCCTGATTGCCGCCACCTTGTCTGTCTGCGCTGCCAGCGTGACTGCACAGTCGCCGCGCAACTTTCCTGCCACCGCACTGCGCGGTGAGTTCGTGATCACGGCGCCGCCCGAGATCCTGCTGAACAAACGGCCCGCCCGGTTGGCGCCTGGCGCCCGCATCCGCGGCGCCGACAACATGATGGTGATGTCGGGCGCTGCCGTGAACCAGCGGCTGCTGGTGCACTACACGCTGGACCTGCAGGGCCAGTTGCTCAACGTGTGGGTGCTCACCCCGTCCGAGGCCGCCCGCAAACCTTGGCCGGCCACACCGCAAGAGGCTGCCGGCTGGAGCTTCAACGCCGACGCCCAGACCTGGAGCAAGCCATGAGTGGGGCCGACGACGGCACGGCCAAGACCGGCAAGAAGGTGTTCATCCGCACCTTCGGCTGCCAGATGAACGAGTATGACTCCGACAAGATGGCCGACGTGCTGCGCGCCGCCGAAGGCTACGAGCCCACCACCGATGTCGAACAGGCTGACCTGATCCTTTTCAACACCTGTTCGGTGCGCGAGAAAGCGCAGGAGAAGGTGTTCTCCGACCTGGGCCGGGTCAGGCATCTGAAAGAGAAGGGCGTGCTCATCGGCGTGGGCGGTTGCGTGGCCAGCCAGGAAGGCGCGGCCATCATCGACCGTGCGCCCTTTGTCGACATCGTGTTCGGCCCGCAGACGTTGCACCGGCTGCCGCAGATGATTGCCGCCCGCCACGCACAGCAGCGCCCGCAGGTGGACATCAGCTTCCCCGAGATCGAGAAGTTCGACCACCTGCCGCCGGCACGTGTGGACGGCGCCTCTGCCTTCGTGTCGATCATGGAAGGCTGCAGCAAGTACTGCAGCTACTGCGTGGTGCCCTACACACGCGGCGAAGAGGTGCACCGGCCCTTCGAAGACGTGCTGACCGAAGTGGCAGGCCTGGCCGACCAGGGCGTGAAAGAAGTGACGCTGCTGGGGCAAAACGTCAACGCCTACCGCGGCCGCATGGGCGGCAAGAACCTGAGCGGCCATGCCGCAGAAATCGCCGACTTCGCCCTGCTCATCGAGTACGTGGCCGACATCCCCGGCATCGAGCGCATCCGCTACACCACGAGCCACCCGAATGAGTTCACCCAGCGGCTGATCGACGTCTATGCCAAGGTGCCCAAGCTTGTGAGCCATCTGCACCTGCCGGTGCAACACGGCAGTGACCGCATCCTGATGGCCATGAAGCGTGGCTACACCGCGATGGAATACAAAAGCACCATCCGCAAACTGCGCGCCGTGCGGCCCGACATCAGCCTGTCCAGCGACTTCATCGTCGGCTTCCCCGGCGAGACGCAGGACGACTTCGACAAGATGATGAAGCTGATCGACGACGTGGGCTACGACAGCAGCTTCAGCTTTGTCTTCAGCCCACGCCCCGGCACACCGGCGGCCAACCTGCACGACGACACCCCGCAAGCGCTGAAGTTGAAGCGCCTGCAACTGCTTCAGGCGCGCATCGAAGACAACGTGCGGCGCATCAGCGCCAGCCGCCAGGGCACGCTGCAGCGCATTCTGGTGGAGGGTCCGTCACGCAACAGCGGCAAGGCCGGCAAGGCCGGTTCAGGTGCCCAGGAACTGATGGGCCGCACCGAATGCAACCGCATCGTCAACTTCGATGGCGGGCCGCAGGCGAGCCGGCTCGTCGGGCAGATGCTGGACATCACCATCACCAGCGCACTGCCGCATTCCTTGCGCGGCGAACTGGCCATGCACGACGACGCGTCGGCTCAGGCCCGGATCAGCGGCGACCCGGGCCGAATCCCCGCCACCACAGCGTGACGGCACAAGCCACCACCATCGTGGCGTAGGTGATCATCTTGCCGTCGCTGCCCAGCAGCACCAGCCCAGCCAGCACCACCGCTGCACAGACTGCGCAGGCCGGGCCGGCCAGCCGCGTCCAGGTCACGCTGGCCAGCTCGCGGCGCCACAGCAGTTTGCTCAGACCGGCGGCCAGCGCCCCCAGCCCCAGTGCGGGGATGAAGAGGTTGCCCAAGTGCCACAGTGCGTCCAGCGGTCCCATCGTTTGTGCGTTGTCCTTCAATCTGTCGGCAAGACTTGTTCTGCATCCACTTGATCTGCATCCAACCGCAGCACAGCGCAGATCGGCCCGCAAACCTACAATTCTGACGTGAGTGTCTTTGCCGTCGGCCTGAACCACACCACCGCGCCACTGGACCTGCGCGGCCGTCTGGCCTTTGCGCCCGAGCAAATGGGCCCGGCGCTGCAAGGCCTGCGGGAACGGTTGCAGCGCAACCTGCCCGAAGCCGCGCTGGTGTCCACCTGCAACCGCACCGAACTGTACGTGGCCGCGCCCTCTGCGCTGGCGCAGGAGCTGGTGCGCCCCACCATCGACTGGCTGGCCGAACAGGGCGGCATCAGCGGTGGCCAGCTGGTGTCGCACAGCTACGTGATGGAGGACCGCGCCGCAGCGCGCCACGCCTTCCGTGTGGCGGCGGGGCTGGACAGCATGGTGCTGGGCGAGCCGCAGATCCTGGGCCAGATGAAGCAGGCCGTGCGCCTGGCCAATGAAGCCGGCACACTGGGCACCACGCTGCACCAGCTGTTTCAGCGCTCGTTTTCGGTGGCCAAGGAAGTGCGCAGCTCCACCGAGATTGGCGCGCACAGCATCAGCATGGCCGCTGCTGCCGTGCGGCTGGCTTCACAGCTGTTTGAAGACATGTCGCAGATCAAGGTGCTGTTTGTTGGCGCCGGCGAGATGATCGAACTGGTGGCCACACACTTTGCGGCGCGCACGCCCAAGACCATGGCTGTGGCCAACCGCACGTTGGAACGCGGCGAACGGCTGGCTTCGCGATTGGGCTGCCAGGCCATGCGGCTGTCGGACATGCCCAACAGCCTGCATGAATTTGATGCCGTCATCTCCTGCACCGCCAGCACGCTGCCCATCATTGGCCTGGGTGCGGTGGAACGGGCACTGAAGGCACGTCGGCGCCGGCCCATGTTCATGGTGGACCTGGCCGTGCCGCGCGACATCGAACCCGAAGTGGCGCAGCTGTCCGACATCTACCTCTACACCGTGGACGACCTGTCGGCCCTGGTGCAGACGGCCGGCGAAAAGCGTCAGGCCGCAGTTGAACAGGCCGAAGCCATCATCGACGCGGGCGTGCTGAGCTTCTCGCACTGGCTGGACCAGCGCGCCGCCGTGCCGCTGATCCAGGCGCTGAACCGCCAGGCCGACGATTGGGGTGCCGCCGAACTGGGCCGCGCACGCAAGCTGCTGGCCCGCGGCGAACCGGTGGAACAGGTGCTGGAAGCGCTGGCTCGCGGCCTCACGCACAAGATGCTGCACGGCACCCTGGCCGAGTTGCACGCCGCCGAAGGTGATGAACGCACCCGGCTGGCCGACACGGTGTCGCGGCTCTTCCTGCGCCAGAGCACGCGCCAGCCCGGCCCGGGCAACGGCGAACAGGGACGTTAGCGCCATCCCCCTTGTTCGGTCGCGCGCCGGTGCGCGGCTGTGCCACGGCATCCCCTCGTCATGAATCCAACCCTGCGTGAACAGTTCGAACGTCTGGCGCTGCGCCTGACGGAGTTGGACGCGACCCTGGCCGACCCGCAGGTTTCGGTCGACATCAAACGCTACCGTGCACTGTCGCGTGAGCAGTCCGAGGCGCAGGGCATCGTCGAGCGCTTCCGCCGTTACCAACAGCGCGAGGCCGACTTGGCTGCAGCGCGCGAGATGCAGGCCGACCCTGAAATGGCCGAGATGGCGCAGGAAGAAATCGCAGCCGCCGGTGCCGACATGGCGCGCCTGCATGCCGAGCTGCAGGCGGCGCTGATCCCCAGCGACCCCGACGACGAACGCAACGCTTTTGTCGAAATCCGTGCCGGCACTGGGGGTGATGAGTCGGCGCTGTTTGCCGCCGACCTGGCGCGTATGTACCTGCGTCATTGCGAGCGCCAGGGCTGGCGCACCGAGGTGCTGAGCCAGAGCGACAGCGAAATCGGCGGCTACAAAGAACTGGTGCTGCGTGTCCAAGGCGAACGGGTCTACGAACAACTGCGCTTCGAATCCGGCGGCCACCGCGTGCAGCGTGTGCCGGCCACCGAAAGCCAGGGCCGCATCCACACCAGCGCCTGCACCGTGGCCGTGATGCCCGAGCCCGACGAAGCCGAAGAGGTGCAGCTCAACCCCGCCGACCTGCGCATCGACACCTTCCGTGCCAGCGGCGCAGGCGGCCAGCACGTCAACAAGACCGACAGCGCGATCCGCATCACCCACCTGCCCACGGGCCTGGTGGCCGAATGCCAGGACGACCGCAGCCAGCACCGCAACAAGGCCAAGGCCATGGCCGTGCTGGCCGCGCGCCTGCGCGACAAGGACAAAAACGAGCGCGCTGCCAAAGAAGCGGCCACACGCAAGGGCTTGATCGGCAGCGGCGACCGCAGCGACCGCATCCGCACCTACAACTTTCCGCAGGGTCGGCTCACCGACCACCGCATCAACCTCACGCTGTACAAGCTGCAGCAGATCATGGACGGCGACCTGGGTGACGTGGTGCTGGCGCTGAAGGCGGCGCGCGCCGCAGAGCAGCTGGCGCAACTGGAGTCCGGCGGTGCCTGAGCGCCTGCACATCCGCGATGCCCTGGCGCAAGCGCGGGCAGCGGGTGTGCAGCGGCTGGACGCCCAGTGGCTGCTGGGCCACCTGCTGCAGCAGCCGCGCGCCTGGCTGCTGGCCCACGACGACGAAGCGCTGCCGTCGGCGGCTGCCACGGCCTGGCCCGCACTGCTGGCCCGCCGCGCTGCAGGCGAGCCCCTGGCCTATGTGGTGGGCGAACGTGAGTTCTGTGGCCTGCGTCTGGCGGTGTCGCCCGCCGTGCTGGTGCCCCGGCCCGAGACCGAGCTGCTCGTGCAATGGGCCCAAGCCTGCTGGGCGACGGCGCCGGCGCCAACCGTCATCGACCTGGGCACCGGCAGCGGTGCGGTGGCCTTGGCCTTGAAGCACCGGCTGCCCGCGGCGCAGGTGCTGGCCACGGATGCCAGCCCGGCCGCCCTGGCGGTGGCAAGCGCCAACGCCAACGCGCTGGGCCTGGCGGTGGACTTCACCACAGGCCACTGGTGGCAAGCCGCCGCTGGTGCGCGATTTGGCCTGGCCGTGAGCAACCCGCCCTACATCGCGGCTGAGGACCTCCACCTGGCCGCACTGGGCCACGAGCCCCAGCTGGCCCTGACGCCGGGCGGCGATGGCCTGGACGCGCTGCGGCAGATCATCGCGGGCGCGCCCAGCCACCTGCTGTCCGGCGCCTGGCTGCTGCTGGAACACGGCCACGACCAGGCCGATGCGGTGCAGGCGCTGCTGCTGACCACCGGCTTTGAGGCCGTCCAGACACGCCTGGACCTGGCCGGCCAGCCCCGCTGCACTGGCGCCCGCTGGCCAAGCGAGAACTTGTGCCGGCCCGAGCTGGGGTAGCCTGCGGTTACCCTGTCGTGCCACAGCCGGGGGATGCCAAAGCCCGAGGTCTGGCGCATGATGGGCCCCAGCATGTTGTACTTGGGAGGCTGAAATGATGGTCCGTGACCTGTGCTCAAAGCAGATGCTGGCGTCGCTGATGCTGGTGGCCGCTCCTGGCATCCAGGCTGCCGGAGGGCTGGTGGCGCCGTCGGCCGAGTCCTTGTGGCCCCAGTGGCAGGCGCGTGTCACCGTCTATTCATCGACCGTCTCCCCGCTGAACCCGTGGCGTTGGCAAGACGGGTCCAACAGCCCGCGTGCGGGCCAGGGTGGCGCCCTGCTGGGCGACTATTACTTTGCACAGCCATCGTTTGGCAACTTCCGCGCCAGCGGCGGTCTCATGTTTGGCGCCATGGGTGGTGCGCCCTTGTGGCAAGCGACTGCGTCACCGCGGCTGGGTTTGTCGGTGCAAAGCGCAACCGCTGTCCCTGGGGCCGAAGCGCCCGGCACCGTGCCCTACCTGGGCCTGGGCTTCACCACGGCAGCCTGGCGCAACACGCTGTCGCTGTCGGCCGATCTGGGCTGGGTGGCCGCACAGCCGTCGGCCATCGGCGGTGTTGGCCGCGCGATCTTTGGCAACCAAGGCTGGGAGACCGCCTTGCGCGACATCCGCCTGGCCCCGGTGCTGCAGTTGGGCGTGCGCTACGCCTTTTAGGCCCGGGCCACCGGCCTGGTGGCCCGGGCCGGCCATTGCCCACATGACCTGGCAGGCCCGGGCTTTGTCGCATACTTGCGTCCTTCAGTTTCAGTCAGGACGGCAGACATGAGCGACGTGCAGCAGCGCATTGACGAGTTGGTCAAGGGCAACCGCGTGGTGCTCTTCATGAAGGGCAATGCCCAGTTCCCCATGTGCGGTTTTTCGGGCCGCGCCATGCAGATGCTCAAGGCCTGCGGCGGGGGTGAGCTGAAGACCTTCAACGTGCTGGAAGACGAAGAAGTCCGTCAGGGCATCAAGGACTACGCGCAGTGGCCCACCATCCCGCAGCTCTACGTCGACGGTGAATTTGTCGGCGGCTCGGACATCATGATGGAGATGTACCAGTCCGGTGAGCTGCAGCTGCTGCTGAACAAGGGCTGAAGTGGCCCCACAGGCGGCGGCGCCGCGCCTGGTGGTGGGCATCACCGGCGCCACTGGCGCCATTTACGGGGTAAAGCTGCTGCAGCGCGCACGTGCCCTGGGGGTGCAGACACACCTGGTCGTGACGTCCTCGGGTGTGCTGAACGTGCACCACGAACTGGGTCTGGACCGCAACGCGCTGGAAGCACTGGCCGACCAGGCTTACGCGCCGGGCGACATCGGCGCCTGCATTGCCAGCGGCAGCTTCGACACCGCTGCCATGGTGGTCGCGCCGTGTTCGATGAAGTCGCTGGCGGCCATCGCCCACGGCCTGTCGGACAACCTGCTCACGCGCGCAGCCGACGTCACGTTGAAAGAGCGCCGCCGCCTGGTGCTGATGGTGCGCGAGACACCCTTCAACCTGGCCCACCTGCGCAACATGACAGCCGTGACCGAGATGGGCGGCATCGTCTACCCGCCGCTTCCGGCGTTTTATTTGAAGCCGCAGAGCATCGACGAACTGGTGGCCGAAGGCGTGGAACGGGTGCTGTCGCTGCTGGGGCTGCGTGGTGCTGCCCCGCAGCAGTGGGCCGGGTTGTAGCGCGACGCTAGAGCCAAGCCTTGCGCGCACCGAACACCAGGTTCGGGTACTCGGCGCGACCGCGGCTGCCGTTGTAGCGGCCCAGGCCCATGAACAGGTCACCACGCTCGCGGTCCAGGTAGTGCCGCAGGATGACGCAGCCGAAGCGCAGATTGGTCTGCAGGTGGAACAGGCGCCGCGCGTCGCCGTCGGCGATGACCCGTGTCCAGAAAGGCATCACCTGCATGTAGCCCCGCGCACCGGCGCTGCTGATGGCGTACTTGCGAAAGCCGCTCTCGACCTGGATGAGCCCCAGCACCAATGAGGTCTCGAGACCGGCGCGCCGGCTCTCGTACCAGACAGCCTCCAGGAACTCGATGCGGGTGTGGTGTTCGGCCTTGCGGCGCTTGAGCTTGTCGCTGGCCGCGCCCAGCCACTGCAGGTAGGCCAGGCGGTCCTCAACCTTGTCAAAGCGCGGCTTGGGCGGCGCGGCCTCAGCCACCGAGGCAGCCAGTGCCGTGCGCACCGCGTCGGCCAGCGGCTCTTCGACTTGTGCACCGGCCCAGGCGCGTGGCAAGCACCAGGCCAGCGGCGCCGCCAACAGAAGCCGGCGCTCGAGTGTCATGCCGCCGTCATGCCGCGTCATGCCGAATCACGCGATCGTCATGCAGACAGACGCGCCTTCACCGTGGCCACGATGTCGGCCAGCGCAACCGCCGTGGCAGCGGCCTCACGCCGGCCTTGCATTTCCAGCGTACCAGCCTTCAGGCCCCGGTCGGAGATCACCACGCGCAAAGGCACGCCGATCAGTTCCCAGTCGGCAAACATGGCTCCAGGGCGCTCGCCACGGTCGTCCAGCAGCACATCGATGCCCGAAGCGGTCAATTCGTCGTGCAGCTTGTCGGCTGCTGCTTTCACATCCGCACTGCGGTCGTAGCCGATGGGGCAGACCACCACCGCAAACGGCGCGATGGCCGTGGGCCAGATCATGCCGCGCTCGTCGTGGTTCTGTTCCACCGCTGCGCCCAGGATTCGCGTCACGCCGATGCCGTAGCAGCCCATCTCGAAGGGCTGCGGCTTGCCGGTTTCGTCCAGGAAGGTGGCCTTCATGGGCAGGCTGTACTTTTTGGTGCCCAGGTAGAACACATGGCCCACTTCGATGCCACGCTGGATGGCCAGCACGCCCTGGCCGTCGGGCGACGGGTCGCCGGCAACGACGTTGCGGATATCGGCAACAAGGTCAGGCTCGGGCAAGTCGCGGCCCCAGTTCACGCCCGTCAGGTGGAAGTCGGCTGCGTTGGCGCCGCAGACGAAGTCACTCATGGCTGCCACGGTGCGGTCGGCCAACACCTTGATCGGCTTGCGAGGTCCCGCCGTTGAAACGACAGGCCCCAAGTACCCCGGCTTGCAGCCAAAGTGGTCTTCGATCTCGGCCACGGTAGCAAAGCGGAAGCCGTCTTTCAGGCCATCGACCTTGCCGGCCTTGATTTCGTTCAGGCTGTGGTCGCCACGCACGAGCAACAGCCATACCGTGGACTTGACGATGTCACCGGCATCGTTTTTCACGTCGGTGGCCAGCACGAGTGACTTGACGGTCTGGGTCAGCGGCAGACCCAGCAGCGCAGCCACGGCTTCGCAGGTGCTCTTGCCAGGGGTGGGCGTCTTCACCATCGGCTGCGTGGCAGTGCCACGCGAGGCGATCAAGGGCAGCGCCTCGGCCAGTTCGATATTGGCCGCATAGTCGCCGGAGGGGCAGTAGACGATGGCGTCTTCACCGGTGTCGGCAATGACCTGGAATTCATGTGACGCATCACCGCCGATGGCGCCGGTGTCGGCCGCCACCGCGCGGTACTGCAGGCCGAAGCGGTCGAAGATGCGTTTGTAGGCCGCGAACATGGCCTCGTAGCTCTTCAGCGCCGAGGCCTTGTCGCGGTCGAACGAGTACGCGTCCTTCATCGTGAACTCGCGCCCGCGCATGACACCAAAACGCGGCCGGCGCTCGTCGCGGAACTTGGTCTGGATGTGATAGAAATTTCTGGGCAGTTGCTTGTAGCTGCGCAGCTCTTGACGTGCGATGTCGGTGATGACTTCTTCGCTGGTGGGCTGGATCACGAAGTCGCGGTCGTGCCGGTCTTTCACGCGCATCAGCTCGGGGCCATAGGCCTGGAAGCGGCCAGTCTCTTGCCACAGTTCAGCCGGCTGCACCACGGGCATCAGCAGTTCGATGGCGCCGGCCCGGTTCATCTCTTCGCGGATGATGCCTTCGACCTTGCGGATGACCCGCAGCCCCATGGGCATGTAGCTGTAGATGCCCGCGCCCAGGCGCTTGATGAAGCCGGCGCGCATCATCAGCTGGTGGCTGGCGATCTCGGCGTCGGCAGGTGCTTCTTTCTGTGTGGAGATAAAGGTCGCAGAGGCTTTCATGGGCTTTTCTGGCGCACCGAGCGCGCAAGGGAACTGGTGGCTACTGCGCAGTCTGCGCAGTCCTGCGCGGTCTGCGCTGTCCGCACGGTCTGCGGTGCAGACGACCTTGCACCTGTCGCAGTGGACTGCCTCGAGGTCTTTTTTGACCCGAAATGGCGCATGCGGGTTAGCGAGGGTTCGCGGCCCGCGCAGTGCCGATGCAATAATGAAAATAGTCACAAATTCGGGGTCCGATTATGCTCGACCGGGAAGGCTTCAGGCCCAACGTCGGCATCGTGCTCTTGAACACCCGCAACCAGGTGTTCTGGGGCAAACGTCTGCGTACGCACTCGTGGCAGTTTCCCCAAGGCGGCATCAAGCACGGTGAGTCGCCCGAGCAGGCGATGTTGCGCGAGTTGCATGAAGAAGTGGGGCTGCGGCCCGAGCATGTCCAGATCGTCGCGCGCACGCGGGACTGGCTGCGCTACGAGGTGCCCGATCACTACATCCGCAAGGATGCGCGCGGCCACTACCGCGGCCAAAAGCAAATCTGGTTCTTGTTGCGCCTGGTGGGCCGCGACAGCGACATGAACCTGCGTGCCACCGACCACCCCGAGTTCGATGCCTGGCGATGGAACGAGTACTGGGTGCCGCTGGACATGGTGATCGAGTTCAAGCGTGGCGTTTACGAGATGGCCCTGACCGAACTGGCGCGCTACTTGCCGCGCACCAATCACCACAACCGCTACTTGCGGTCAGGGCTGCGGTCACAGCGACAGGAACACCAACACGGTTTCGAGTTGCAGCCTGAGTCTGCGCCGGCACTGCCTGGCCTGCCGCCGATCGAACCCGAGCCCAACGCTGCCAAGTAGCGCGGATGGCGCCTTCGACGCCCGGGGTTGAACCGGCGTGCTACATCAGCACCAGGTTGGTCCGGTGCACGAGTTCCGGCTCATTCACATAGCCCAGCAGGGCCTCGATCTGGGCCGAAGGCTTGCGGGCGATGAGCCGCGCTTCGGCCGATGAGTAGTTGGCCAGCCCGCGTGCCACTTCGGCGCCGCCCAGCGTGCGCACGGCGATCACATCGCCGCGCACAAACTCACCTTGAACCTCGTGCACGCCGATCGGCAGCAGGCTCTTGCCTTCGTCACGCAGCTTGGTCGCTGCACCGTCATCCACCAGCACGGCGCCGCGCAGCTGCAGGTGGTCAACCATCCATCGCTTGCGCGCCGCCAGCTTGGCCGTACCTGCAACCAGCGAAGTTCCGATGGGCTCGCCAGCGGCCAGGCGCAGCAACACATCGCTCTCGCGGCCCCAAGCGATGACCGTGCTGGTGCCGCTGCCTGCCGCGCGCTTGGCCGCCAGGATCTTGGTCAGCATCCCGCCACGGCCGATGCTGGAGCCAGCGCCGCCAGCCATCGCTTCGAGCGCTGGATCGCCGGCAGTGGCTGCATCAATGAAGCGTGCTTGCGGGTCCTTGCGTGGGTCGGCCGAGTAAAGACCACGCTGATCGGTGAGGATCACGTAGGCGTCGGCATCCACCAGATTCGCAACCAGCGCACCCAAGGTGTCGTTGTCACCGAAGCGGATCTCGTCGTTGACGACGGTATCGTTTTCATTGATGACCGGAATCACACGCAAGGACAGCAGCGTCAGCAGCGTGGACCGTGCATTGAGGTAGCGCTCGCGGTCGGCCAGGTCGGCGTGGGTCAGCAGCACCTGCGCACTGCCCATGCCGTGCGCCCGCAAGTGCGTTTCGTACATCTGCACAAGGCCCATCTGACCCACGGCGGCGGCGGCCTGCAACTCGTGCACTTCTTTCGGCCGTGTGACCCAGCCCAGCCGCTTCATGCCTTCTGCGATGGCGCCGCTAGACACCATCACCAACTCGCGGCCCTGCTGGGCCAGCGCGGCCAGCTGGCGCGACCAGTTGCCGATGGCCTCGGCGTCCACGCCACGGCCTTCGTTGGTGACGAGACTGGAGCCTACCTTGACGACGATGCGGCGTGCTCCTTGGAGCACGCTACTCATCGGCTGCGGCCTCGAAACGCTGGTCGGGCAAGGGTTCGTCGGGCCGGTGCTGAGCGGCCACGTGGTTCTGGATTTTCTCCAGCAGCGGCTGCAGCCCATCGCGTGCCAAAGCCGAGATGGCAAACACAGGCCCCTTCCAGCGCAACCGGCGCACATAGTCCTTGATGCGCGCTTCACGCTCTTCCAGCGGCACCATGTCCAGCTTGTTGAACACCAGCCAGCGCGGCTTGGCATGCAACTTCGGGTCGTACTTCTTCAGCTCGACGACGATGGCCTTGGCCTGCGCCACAGGGTCGACGCTGTCGTCGAAGGGCGCGGCGTCCACGATGTGCAGCAAGAGCCGCGTGCGCTGCAGGTGGCGCAAGAACTGATGACCCAGGCCGGCGCCTTCGGACGCCCCTTCGATCAGACCCGGGATGTCGGCCACCACAAAACTGCGCTCGGGACCCACGCGCACCACGCCCAGATTGGGATGCAGCGTGGTGAAGGGGTAGTCGGCGATCTTGGGCCGCGCATTGGAGATCGCGGCAATGAAGGTGGACTTGCCGGCGTTGGGCATGCCCAGCAGGCCCACATCGGCCAGCACCCGCAGTTCGAGCTGCAGCTTGTGGGCTTCGCCAGGCCAACCCGGGGTCTTTTGGCGGGGGCTGCGGTTGGTGCTGCTCTTGAAGTGCAGGTTGCCAAAGCCACCGTCACCGCCCTTGGCCAGCAACGCGCGCTGCCCGTGTTCCAGTAGTTCAATCATCACCTCGCCGGTCTCGGCGTCGGTGATGATCGTGCCCACGGGCATGCGCATCTCGATGTCCTCACCCGCAGCGCCAAACTGGTCGGAGCCCCGGCCAGCTTCGCCGTTCCTGGCCTCGAAGCGCCGCGTGTAGCGGTAGTCGATGAGCGTGTTGATGTTGAGGTCGGCCACCGCCCACACGCTGCCGCCGCGCCCGCCATCGCCGCCATTGGGCCCGCCGAAGGGAATGAATTTCTCGCGGCGGAAGCTCACGCACCCGGCCCCGCCGTGGCCGGCCGAGATGTCGATGAGCGCTTCGTCGAAGAATTTCATGGGCAGGTGATGGTAGCGACAGCCTGGAAACGAAGAAGCCCCGGCAGGCCGGGGCTTCGCTGGCTGAGCGAATGAACGGTCAGGCCGGGGTCACGAAGACCGTCTGACGATTGAGTTCGCCCTTGACCTGGAAGGACACCGACCCGTCCACCAGCGCGAACAGCGTGTGGTCCTTGCCGATGCCGACGTTGGTGCCGGGGTGGAATTTGGTACCGCGCTGACGCACGATGATCGAGCCGGCATTGATCTGCTGACCGCCGAACACCTTGACGCCCAGCATCTTCGGCTTGGAGTCGCGGCCGTTTCGGGTGGAACCGCCACCTTTTTTCTGTGCCATGGTTGCTGCTCCTTAACCGTTGATCGAGCCGATTTGCAGCTCGGTGTAGGTTTGGCGGTGGCCGCCGTGCTTCTGATAATGCTTGCGGCGGCGCATCTTGAAGATGCGCACCTTGTCGTGCTTGCCGTGAGCCACCACCGTGGCCAAGACGTTCGCACCCGCGACCCAGGGAGAACCGACCTTCAGGTCTGCGCCGCTACCGACGGCGAGCACCTGCTCAATCACAACTTCCTGGCCCACGTCCGCAGCAATCTGTTCTACCTTGATCTTCTCGCCGGCAGCAACCTTGTATTGTTTGCCACCGGTTTTTATGACCGCGTACATGTGTGACCTTTCAAAGAACCCCGCGCCCACAGTGGCCCTGGAATGGGTCGCCACAATGCGCAGAGCCTTTGACTATAGCATGCGTCAGTGGCTTCGATGCTCGTTCAGGTCGGCGGATGGCCAGCTTCCTATAATCTGCAATCCCGCGCCAGCCACCCGTGCCCGACTCCAACGCCACCACGCTCATCGCAGCAGACCCGACCGAGTCGGCCATGCTGCGCGTAGACGAAGTCATCCGCGAACGGCTGTCTTCGAGCGTGGCGCTGATCGACCAGATCTCACACTACATCGTGGGCGCCGGCGGCAAGCGCATCCGGCCGCGGCTGGTGCTGCTGTTTTCCGAGGCCCTGGGCTTCGAAGGACCCGAACGATACGAATTGGCGGCCATCGTCGAGTTCATCCATACCGCGACCTTGCTGCACGACGACGTGGTGGACGAATCCGCCATGCGTCGCGGCCGTGCCACGGCCAACGCCATGTTTGGCAACGCGGCCAGCGTGCTGGTCGGCGACTTTTTGTACTCGCGTGCTTTCCAGATGATGGTCTCGGTCAACCGCATGCGCGTGCTGCAGGTGCTGGCCGATGCCACCAACGTCATTGCCGAAGGCGAAGTGCTGCAGCTGATGAACATGCACGACCCCGACCTGGCAGTGGCCGACTACCTGCAGGTCATCCGCTTCAAGACCGCCAAGTTGTTTGAGGCCAGCGCACGCCTGGGCGCTGTCTTGGCGGGTGCTGACCCCGCCCTGGAAGAGGCCTGTGCCGACTATGGCCGGTCGCTGGGCACCGCCTTCCAGCTGGTGGACGACCTGCTGGACTATGAAGGCAACAGCAGCGAGCTGGGCAAGAACGTGGGCGACGACCTGCGTGAAGGCAAACCCACGCTGCCGCTGCTACTGGCCATGGAGCGCGCCAGCGAAGAGGAGCGCCGCCTCATCCGCGGCGCCATCGAGCATGGCGAAGAGCAGAAGCTTCCCGAGATCCTGGCCATCGTGCGCCGAACCGGCGCTCTGGACGCCACGAGAGAAGCCGCCCGGGCCGAAGCCGACAAGGCGCGTATGGCAGTGTTGTCCCACCTGCCGTCGTCGAGGGCGCGCGACGCTCTGCTAGACTTGTGCGCTCGGTCGATCCACCGTTCTTCATGAACGGTCGGCCGATGGCAGGCCCGGCTCGACGCCGCCAGCTTGCCACATCGGGGTGTAGCTTAGCCTGGTAGAGCGCTACGTTCGGGACGTAGAGGCCGGAGGTTCGAATCCTCTCACCCCGACCAGCTGGGCCCGTGTTGTTGCCGCCTTGCAAAACCTTCCCGCGCTGTAACCATCTGTCTTTGCGGCCGAAAGACGGCTTTCCTGCGGCTTTTCTGCCGTTTACACCCTGCGGTGGATCGGCGATGATCGTTCCGATATGCACACTGCGCGCTGAACCCGATGGCTGCCGAAACGCTGGTTGAACCGCCGCCGTCCTCCTTGTCGGGGGTTGCCCGGGTGCTGGTCAACGCCGGCAAGCTGACCGCCAAGGCCGCCGAAGACCTGACCAGGAGCGCACGCGAACGCAAAGCCAGTTTCGTCACCACCCTCATCGGTGCAGGGGCCGTCAAACCCGATGACTTGGCACACACCTTGTCCACCGCCCTGGCGCTGCCGTTGCTGGACCTGAATTCGGTGGACCTGCAGAAGCTGCCGCGCAATCTGGTCGACCCCAAGATCGCCAACCAGTACCAGTTGATGGTGCTGGGCAAGCGCGGCAACCGCCTGTTCATCGGCGCCGCCGACCCCACCGACCAAGAAGCGGTCGAGCGCATCAAGTTTGCCACCCAGCTGACCCCCGAGTGGGTGATCGTCGAGTACGACAAGCTGATGCGCCAGATCGAGAGCCAGGGTGCGACGGCCAGCGAGGTGCTGGAGACGCTGACCACCGGCGAGTTCGACTTCGACGTCACCGAAGAAGACACGGCGGCGCCCGAAAGCAGCGAGGTCACGGCCGACGTCGAAGACGCGCCGGTCGTTCGCTTTCTGCAGAAGATGCTGATTGACGCGATCAACATGCGTGCGTCCGACTTGCACTTCGAGCCCTACGAATACAACTACCGCGTGCGCTTCCGCGTCGACGGCGAACTGCGCGAGATCACACAGCCGCCCATCGCCATCAAGGACAAGCTGGCGTCGCGCATCAAGGTCATCTCGCGCATGGACATCGCTGAAAAGCGGGTGCCGCAAGATGGCCGCATGAAGCTGAAGTTCGGCAGCAAGTCGATCGACTTCCGCGTCAGCACGCTGCCCACGCTGTTTGGTGAAAAGGTCGTGATCCGTATCCTGGACTCGTCCAGCGCCAAGCTGGGCATCGAGGCCCTGGGCTACGAAAAAATCGAAAAGGACCGCCTGATGGCCGCCATCCAGCGACCCTACGGCATGATCCTGGTCACTGGCCCCACCGGCAGCGGCAAGACGGTGTCGCTATACACCTGCCTGAACATCCTGAACCAGCCGGGTGTGAACATCGCCACGGTGGAAGACCCGGCCGAAATCAACCTGCCCGGCATCAACCAGGTCAACGTCAACGACAAGGCCGGTCTGACCTTTGCCGCTGCGCTGAAGTCCTTTCTGCGCCAGGACCCGGACATCATCATGGTCGGCGAAATCCGCGACCGCGACACGGCCGACATCGCCATCAAGGCCGCTCAGACCGGCCACATGGTGATGAGCACGCTGCACACCAACGATGCGCCGACCACGCTGACCCGTCTGCTCAACATGGGTGTGGCGCCGTTCAACATCGCGGCCAGCGTGCTGCTGATCACGGCCCAGCGCCTGGCGCGCAAGCTGTGCGAAAACTGCAAGAAGCCGGCGGACTATCCACGCGAATCGTTGCTCAAGGCGGGCTTCAAGCCCGAAGAGCTGGACGGCAACTGGAAGCCCTACCGCGCCGTCGGTTGTTCAGCCTGCAACAACGGCTACAAGGGCCGCGTGGGCGTCTACCAGGTGATGCCCATCACCGAGGCCATCCAGCGCATCATCCTGAGCGAAGGAACGGCGATCGACATCGCCAAGCAGGCCGAGATCGACGGCGTGCGCGACCTGCGCCAGTCGGGCCTGGTCAAGGTTCGTGGCGGCTGGACTTCGCTCGAAGAGATCATCAACTGCACGAACGAGTAGTCGTCCGCGTCGCAGCCTCATCCACACTTTCACTCATCACCGCCCCACACCCATGGCCACTGCAGCACTCGCCAAACCCTCGACGAAGGAACTGATCTTCGAATGGGAAGGCAAGGACAAAAACGGAAAGGTCGTGCGCGGCGAGATGCGCGCTGGCGGCGAGTCCGTGGTCAATGCCAGCCTGCGGCGCCAGGGCATCCTGATCACCAAGGTCAAGAAGCGGCGCACCAGCGGCGGCCGTTCGATCAAGCAAAGAGACATCGCCATCTTCACGCGCCAGCTGGCGACGATGATGAAGGCCGGCGTGCCGTTGCTGCAGTCCTTCGACATCGTGGCGCGAGGCAGCACCAACCCGCGCATGACCAAGCTGCTGACCGACATCCGTCAAGACGTCGAAACCGGCACCAGCCTGTCCTCGGCCTTTCGCAAGCACCCCATGCACTTCGACGCGCTGTACTGCAACCTGGTGGAAGCCGGTGAAGCAGGCGGCATTCTTGAAGCACTGCTCGACCGCCTGGCCATCTATCAGGAAAAGACGCTGGCCATCAAGTCCAAGATCAAGTCGGCGCTGATGTACCCGGTGGCGGTGATCGTGGTGGCTTTCGTGGTTCTGACGGTGATCATGATCTTCGTCATCCCGGCCTTCGAGGATGTGTTCAAGTCCTTCGGCGGCGAACTGCCAGCACCCACGCAGGCCGTGATCTGGTTGTCCAAGTTCTTTGTCAGCTGGTGGTGGGCCATCTTCGGCCTCATCGGCGGCGGCTTCTACTTCTTCATGGAAAGCTGGAGGCGGTCGGAAAAAATGCAGGTGGCGATGGACCGGCTGCTGCTGCGCATCCCGGTGTTCGGCGACCTCATCAACAAGTCGGTCATTGCGCGCTGGACCCGCACCCTGTCCACCATGTTCGCCGCCGGCGTGCCGCTGGTGGAAGCCTTGGATTCGGTGGGTGGCGCCTCGGGCAATGCGGTGTACCGCATTGCCACCGAGCAGATCCAGCGCGATGTGTCCACGGGTTCGGCGCTCACCACGTCCATGACCACCACCGGCGTGTTCCCGAACATGGTGCTGCAGATGACAGCCATTGGTGAAGAGTCAGGTTCTCTTGACCACATGCTGGCCAAGGCCGCCGAGTTCTACGAAGAAGAAGTTGATGAGATGGTCAAGGGCCTGTCCAGCCTGATGGAGCCTTTCATCATCGTGATCCTGGGCGTGCTGATCGGCGGCATCGTGGTGTCGATGTACTTGCCCATCTTCAAGCTGGGCGCGGTCGTCTGACGGTGGAAAGTACCGCCGCAGGCTGGCTGGCCGGCCTGCCGCTGGACCTGATGTTGTCGCCCTGGGCGCTGGGCCTGCTGGGCCTGATGGTGGGCAGCTTCCTCAACGTCGTGGCCCACCGCATGCCGCTGATGCTTGAACGGCAGTGGTGGGGCGACGCGGCGTCGCAGCTGCTGGACACCGAATCCTTCAAGCGTGTGTTTGGCGGCGATGCCCCCGAACGCCTGAAGATGGCCGGCGGCACGGTGGAAAAGGCACTGGCCGACACGCCCGCCCTGTCGCTGTCACGACCGGGTTCACGCTGCCCGGCCTGCGGCCACCGCATCCGCTGGAACGAAAACATTCCCGTGCTCAGTTGGTTGGTGCTGAGGGGCAAATGCTCGGCCTGCGGCACCGGCATAGGCTGGCGCTATCCGCTGGTTGAACTGGGCACGGCAGCGCTCTTTGCCGCTCTGGCCTGGCAGGTCGGCCCGCAGCCGGTGGTGCTGCTGTGGTGTTCTGTCGCCGCCGTGCTGCTGGCGCTGACGCTGATCGACTGGGACACCACGGTGCTGCCCGACGCCCTGACGCTGCCGCTGATGTGGGCCGGCCTGGCGGCGGCGGCGCTGGGCTGGTTGCCCAACCTGAGCCTGCTGCAGTCGCTGGGCGGCGCCGTGCTGGGCTACCTGTCACTGTGGTCGGTGTATTGGTTGTTCAAGCTGACCACCGGCAAGGAGGGGATGGGCTATGGTGACTTCAAGCTGCTGGCTGCACTGGGCGCCTGGCTGGGCTGGCAGGCCATCCTGCCCATCTTGCTGATGGCCTCGGTGCTGGGCGCCGCGGTAGGCCTGGTGATGAAGGCCACGGGTTCGCTGCGCGAGGGCCGTTTTGTGCCCTTCGGTCCCTTTCTGGCCGGCGGCGGTTTGGTGGTGATGCTGGCCGGCCTGCAGCGCACGCTGGGCTGGATCGGCTGGTAAAAATGGCTGCGGCGCTGTCGGCAGCAGCCCCCCTGAATATCGGACTCACCGGCGGCATCGGCAGCGGCAAAAGTACCGTCGCCGCCACGCTGGTGGATTGCGGCGCGCTGCTGGTGGACACCGATGCGATCGCCCGCACCCTGACCCAAGCCGGCGGGCTGGCGATGCCGGCGCTGGCGGCCGAATTCGGCCCCGCCGCGGTCGCGCCCGATGGCGCGCTGGACCGCGCCCACATGCGCAAACTGGCCTTCTCGGATGTTGACGTTCGGCTGAAGCTGGAAGCCATCCTGCACCCCTTGATTGGCCATGAAGCCTTGAAGCAGGCCAACGAAGCCACGAGCGCGGTGGTGGTCTTTGACGTGCCGCTGCTCACGGAAGCCAGCCATTGGCGCCAGCGTGTGGCGCGTGTGCTGGTGGTGGACTGCAGCACCGAAACGCAAGTCGCACGTGTGGCGCAGCGCCCGGGCTGGGACGAAAAGACGGCACACGCCGTCGTAGCTCAACAAGCGGCGCGGCGCGCACGGCGGGCGCTGGCCGATGCCGTGATTTACAACGACGGCATCTCGCTGCAGCAGCTTCACCAAGAGGTGCGGGCACTCTGGTCCTTGTGGACCGCCAACCTGAGGCCTCGAACCGGGTAGGGCTGCGCCGCAGAACCCTGTGGAACAATCGACCCAGGCAGCGCGCCCTGCCTTGCCTCATAGTCCCTGAGCCCCAGAGCCCGCCTTGGTCCTTTACGAGTACCCGTTCAACGAAGGCATCCGCACGATGCTGCGGCTCGAACACCTGTTCGACCGCCTGGGTGAGCTGGCCTCGCGCGATGCGCCGGTCGATCACCACTTTGCGCTGGCCACCATCTTCGAGATCATGGACGTGGCCTCGCGGGCCGATCTGAAGAGCGACCTGCTCAAGGAACTGGACCGCCATCGCACCCAACTGCAGGCCTACCGCGGCCACCCGGGCATTGCAGAAGGTGTGCTGGACGCCGTCACCGCGCGCATTGACCACGCTTTTACCGGGCTCAACGCGCTGCAAGGCAAAGCCGGCCAGGCACTGGCCAGCAACGACTGGCTGATGAGCATCCGCAGCCGCATCAACATCCCCGGCGGCACCTGTGAATTTGACCTGCCGGCCTACTACGCATGGCAGCAGCACGCGCCTGAACGCCGCCGCAGCGACCTGCAAGGCTGGATGGCCACGCTCACGCCCATGGCCGAAGCGCTGCAGGTGTTGCTGGGGCTGCTGCGCGACAGCGGCACGCCACAGCGCATGGTGGCCACCGGCGGGCAGTACCAGCAAAGCCTGCAGAATCAGCAGGCCACGCCACAGGGCAAGGTCTACCAGTTGCTGCGTGTGCGTGTGGACCCCAGCGAGGGCATGGTGCCCGAAATCACCGGCCACCGGCTCATGGTGTCGGTGCGTTTCATGCGGCCGGACGCCGAAGGCCGGCTGCGCCCGGCGGGCACCGACACCACCTTCGAGCTGAGCCTTTGCGCTTGAGCGCCGGCCATGGCCCAGCCCACTGAGCGCCTGGTGGCGTGCCCCGGCTGCCGCCAGAACACACCCTACAGCAGCACCAACCCGTGGCGGCCGTTTTGCAGCCAGCGCTGCCGCAATGCCGACCTGGGCGACTGGGCCAACGAACGCTTTCGCGTGCCGGCCGAAGCGCCCATCGACGACAAGCCACAGCCGCCAGAGGGCCACTGATGGCCGGCGCTGTGCCGCAGGTGCCCCAGGTGCTGCACGGCCACGTCCTCACGCCTGAAGGGTTCGTGCAGGGTTCGCTGCAGATCGAGGGCGGGCGCATCGGCAGCCTGCAAGGTCGCAAAGTCACAGAAGCCGAGGTGCGCCAGTCGGTCCAGCCCATCGTGCTGCCGGGTTTCATCGACCTGCACGTGCACGGCGGCGGCGGGCAGGACACGATGGCCGGTGGCTCAGCCATCGAGACCATCGCACGCCTGCATGCCCGACATGGCACCACCGCCTTGCTGGCCACCACCATGACGGCCCCACATGACGAAATCGAGAGGGCCTTGCGCGCGCTGGCGCCGCACATCGCCCAGCGCCCACGCGGCGCAGCGCGTGTCCTGGGCGTGCACCTGGAGGGCCCCTACATCAACGCCGCACGCCTGGGTGCGCAGCCCGACTTCGTGGCCCTCGCCACGCTGAACGACGTGCTGGCCCTGCATGCCCTGGCGCCGCTGAAGCTGATCACCATCGCACCCGAGGTGCCCGGCCACCTGGCGCTGATCGTGGCCTTGCGCCAGCACGACTTTGTGGTCCAGATCGGCCACTCGGCCGGCAGCTATGAAGACGGCGTGGCGGCGCTGCAGGCCGGCGCCAGCGGCTTCACGCACCTGTTCAACGCCATGACCGGCCTGCACCACCGTGAGCCCGGCATGGCCGGCGCCGCTTTGGCGCACGCCACACGCGCCGAGATCATTCCCGACCTGCTGCACGTGCACCCAGGCGCCATCCGAGTCGCGCTGCGGGCGATTCCGGGCCTGTATTGCGTCACCGATTCGACGGCGGCTGCCGGCATGCCCGACGGCGACTACCGACTGGGCCGCCACACCGTCACCAAGTGCATGGGCGGCGTGAGGCTGCAGGATGGCACGCTGGCCGGCAGCACGCTGACCATGGACCAGGCGCTGCGCAACCTGGTGAGCCTGGGGCTACCTCTGGAAGAGGCCTCGCGACGCACGTCCACGCTGGCCGCCGATCACTTGGGCTTGGCCGACCGTGGCCGCGTCGAAACCGGCGCCTGGGCCGATCTGGTGGTGCTGGACCCACACCTGCTGCAGTTGCAGCAGGTGTGGGTCGAAGGCGAAAGCATCCCTATCGAAGGCTGAGGCTGCGCAAGAAGGTGGCCAGGTCGGCGGCCTGTTCCACTGTCAGGTTCAGGCGCCGCAGGATGCGTTCGCCGTCGGCGTGCAGGCGGTCTTCGTTCAACGCCGAGTAGTGCTGCACCACATCCTCCAGCGTCGCCAGGCTGCCGTTGTGCATATAGGGTGCGGTGTGCGTCAAATGGCGCAGGCCGGGGACGCGGAATTCGCCGAAGTGACGCGGCTCGATGAGCACGTGGCGTGTCGTCACCGCGCGGGGGTCTTGCTGGCCACCGTCGCTGTAGGAACCGAGCCGGTTCATGCGGCTGGCCTGCAACTGCTGCAAGCCGCCGTGGCGCCCGGGATCGACCCCGCCGGGCACAAAAAATGGCACGCCGATGTCGGCAAACTCGCCGTTGGTGAAGGTGGGGCCGGCGTGACAGACGCTGCATCGGCCGTGGCCGATGAAGATGCGCAGTCCGCGTTGTGCCGCCATGGGGTAGGCGGCTGCTGCGCGCAGCCGGCCTCTTTGCAGTGCATCGCGGAAGTCGTCGAAAGGCGTGCGCGGTGAACGCAAGGTGGCCTGGTAGGCCGCCAGCGCCTTGGCCACGTCCACCACCAGCCGTTCATCGTCTCTGGGCATGGGCCGACCAAAGGCGCGGCGGTAGCTGGCCCGCGACGCAGCATGGCCGCGCAGGCGCGAGGCCAGGGCAGGTGCGGACTGACCCATCTCGTCGGGTGCCAGCAGTGGCGCCAGGCTGGCTGCCCACAGCGAATCGTGTGCGCCGTCCCAGCCCAGCCAGCGGTGCTGTGCAGCGTCCAGCAAGCTGGGCGTGTTGCGCCGACCTGGCTGGGCGGTGTCTGCATCCACACGTGCCGTGGGCACGCCGTCCTGGAAGGCACGTGCCGGCACGTGGCAGCTGGCGCAAGACACACGCCCGCTGGCCGACAAGCTGGCATCAAAGAACAAGGTGCGGCCCCAGGCAACAGCTGCAGGCCGGTCTTGCACGCGGTTGCCCGCATCGGGCGCGGTTGCCACCGGCCACGGGCCGTGCGACAGGATGCGGGCCCGCTCTTCGGGCGTGAAGTCCAGCAGGGCCGGGCTCGTGTCAGCAGCTGCGGCCGACAGCGCCAACATGGCCGCGCCTGCAAGCACGGCAATCAGAAAAGACCTTGGCACAGCCCTGTCAGGGCAGGACGACCGACTGCAGCAGGCGGTGCTGCGCCCCTTGCGACTGCACGTCCAGCCGCAGTTCCCAGCGGCCGCTCATGTGCCACATGAGGCCCTGCACCTGCCAATGGCCGGCGCCCAATGCTTGGATGGACGGCCGATAGTTCATGCCGTGGCGGTGCTCGGGCATGGTGGCGTCCACGCGCAGCAGTTGTGCGTCGGTCGGACACAGATGCACCCGCAAGGCAAAGGGCTGGCCGACAACCAAGGCCGCGGGCTCGGGCAACCAGGCTGCCTGCACACCACCGGTGCTGATCAACTGCGCACCTTTGGGCGGCGATGGGCAGGCTGCGCTCACCTGGGCTGCCGTTGCACCGGCTGTCGCCGCGACGATTGACACGCCCCATTGCTTGGCGCGCAACACCGCTCTGAATGCACGCGATGGATGGTGCATGCGATTCACCTGGACGCCGTGCCCGCCATCATCGTGGTGAACAGTGCTTCGCCGTTTTTCCAGCCGATGCGCTCGGCCACTTCGCGCGGCAGGTCGGCCAGCCACTGGCGCGTCCACCTGGCGTGTTCGCCCACGTAATACCAACGCTCGGGTGTGAAGGTGTCGGTGCCCACCAAGAATCGATCGGGAAACTCCAGAAAGGCCGCACGCCAGGCCGCGTCGACCTTGCCGCCACTGGCGTGGTCGCTGCGAAAGGCCAGGTCGCACCACAGGTTTTTGTGCTTGCGCAGCATCTCGCGCACCTTGTCTGGCGCGTCAAAACCAGAATGCGCCCACAGGATGCGGGCCTGCGGGTCTTGCTTGAACTGGCGGTCGATGGCGTCGGCATCGGAGTGCGAATGCAGGAACAGCCGGTTCTCGCGCGCCAGTTGCACCACACGGCGCATCACCGGCAGGTCGGCGTCTGCGCCATAGATGTGGTATTCGCCGATCGCCACATAGCGGTACTTGGCCAGCCGCGATTCGAGGTGCGCCACTACCGTGTCGTCGTGCATCCAGCTGCCCAGTTCACCGCGGCTGCGGTAAGGGCGCAGCACGGGCAGCACCAGGTCGGGCGCTTCGGCATAGAGCTTTTGTGTGCCTTCGTCGCTGCTGCTGGAAATCATGGCACGCTTCAGGCCCGCCTGGCGCAACAGCGCGATGGCTTCCTTGGGCGGCAGGCGCTCCCAGGCATCGTGGCTGTAGTGCAGGTGGGCGTCGAAGATGGGCATCGGCGCATCGGCTGCAGCCGCCGACTGGCCCAGCGCCAGCAGCAGCGCCGCCGAGGCGATTGTCAGATACCGCCCAGCGGTAGAGCGTGCGCAAATCGTGGCCATGGACTGCTCCGCGCGGCAGGTGCCGAAGCAGCGCATCGTAGCCAAGCCTGCGTCACCCTGGCGTTGTGGCAGTCTTGCAGGGCTTTCGCCACCGACCCCATAGCCCATGAACATCGGGACTGGCTCTGCTTGGACTGGCTCTGCTTGGACTGGCTCTGCTGCGCCGCCATGCTGACCGGCATGGTCCCGCATGACCGTCTGATCACCAAGCCAGCAGGAGCCTGATCATGTTCGTCTTTCGACAGCTCTTCGACCCCACCTCGTTCACCTACACCTACTTGCTGGCCGACGGCGGTCAGGCGGTGCTCATCGATTCGGTGTTCGAACAGACGTCGCGCGACACGGCGCTGCTGCGCGAACTGGGGCTGCAACTGGTGGCCACGCTGGACACGCACGTGCACGCCGACCACGTCACCGGCGCCTGGCTGCACCGCCAGCGCAGCGGCAGCTGCATCGTGCTGTCGCGAGCTGCAGGTGCGGTGGGTGCCGACCGGCTGGTGACGCACGGCGACACCGTCAGCTTCGGATCGCGCCACCTGCAAGCTCGCGCCACACCCGGCCACACCCAGGGCTGCACGACCTGGGTGCTGGACGACGCCAGCATGGCCTTCACCGGCGATGCGCTGCTGATCCGCGGCTGCGGTCGCACCGACTTCCAGCAAGGCAGCGCGAGCGATCTCTATGCGTCGGTGCACACGCAGATCTTCTCTCTGCCGGCGCAGTGCCTGCTGTACCCGGGCCACGACTACCGCGGCCTGACTGTCAGCAGCGTCGCCGAAGAGCGCAGCTACAACCCGCGTCTGGGCGGCAGCGCCAGCGTGGATGACTTCACCGGCTACATGCACCACCTGGGCCTGCCCCACCCCAAGCTGATCGACAGGGCGGTGCCCGCCAACCTGCGCTGCGGCGAGCCGCAACACGGGCTGGCGCCTGGTGCCGAACCCACCTGGGCGCCCGTGACCTTCACTTTCGGCGGCCTCTGGGAAATCGCGCCCGACAGCCTGGCCGAGCAGTTCGGGCTTGTTCAGGTGGTGGACGTGCGCGAGCCCGCCGAATTCAACGACAGCCTGGGCCACATCCCGGGCGCGTTGCTCCTGCCACTGGCCGAACTGGAAGCGCGCAGCGCCGAGCTCAGCCGCGACCGCCCGGTCGTGGCGGTCTGCCGCTCGGGTGCACGATCGGCCCAGGCGTGTGTGCTGCTGACACGAGCCGGCTTCTTGCAGGTGGCCAATCTGGCCGGCGGCATGCTGCGCTGGCGCGCCCAGGGCCATGGGGTGGAGGGTGGCATCGCCTGAAGTTCCGACGCGCCGACGACCCAAAACAGGGCCCACCGCGCGGGCCTTTGACGCAGCCCTTGATTTGACACGCTCGGCCCCTATAATTGCATTGCTAGCACTCACCGATGTTGAGTGCTAACGATCGAGGATTGCCAGTTCAGGTGCCCGATCAAAGCATGTCAGCGGGGGCTTACTTCGTTGGCCAACCCGCCTCAACGCCACTCCAAAGGAGATAACATGAAACTTCGTCCCTTGCACGACCGCGTGATCGTCAAGCGTCTTGAACAAGAAACCAAGACTGCATCCGGCATCGTGATTCCCGACAACGCCGCCGAAAAGCCCGATCAGGGCGAAGTCCTGGCCGTGGGCCCGGGCAAGCGCAGCGAAAAGGGCGACTTCATCGTCCTGAACATCAAGGTCGGTGATCGTGTGCTGTTCGGCAAGTACAGCGGCCAGACCGTCAAGGTCGATGGCGAAGAGCTGTTGGTCATGAAAGAAGAAGACCTGTTTGCCGTTGTCGAAAAGTAAATCGCGCAGCGATCTACTTTCGTCGAAGGCTAACTTCGCACAGCGAAGTTAAGGGCTGAAAGCCCGGCCGCAGACAAAAGAATCCACCGGCGACAGCCGGCCAATCAAGTTTTTGGAGAAACACACATGGCAGCAAAAGACGTCATCTTTGGCGCAGACGCCCGTCACCGCATGGTTGAAGGCGTGAACATCCTGGCCAACGCGGTCAAGGTCACGCTGGGGCCCAAGGGCCGCAACGTCGTGCTCGAGCGCAGCTTCGGCGCCCCCACCGTCACCAAGGACGGTGTTTCAGTGGCCAAGGAAATCGAGCTGAAAGACAAGCTCCAGAACATGGGCGCGCAGATGGTCAAGGAAGTTGCTTCCAAGACCAGCGACAACGCCGGTGACGGCACCACCACCGCCACCGTGCTGGCCCAGTCGATCATCCGCGAAGGCATGAAGTACGTTGCCGCCGGCATGAACCCGATGGACCTGAAGCGCGGCATCGACAAGGCCGTGCTGGCCCTGGTTGAAGAGCTGAAGAAGTCGTCCAAGGCGACGACCACCAGCAAGGAAATCAGCCAGGTCGGCAGCATCAGCGCCAACTCGGACGAGTCCATCGGCGAGATCATCGCCAAGGCCATGGACAAGGTCGGCAAAGAAGGTGTCATCACCGTCGAAGACGGCAAGAGCCTGGACAACGAGCTCGACATCGTCGAAGGCATGCAGTTCGACCGCGGCTACCTGTCGCCCTACTTCATCAACAACCCCGAGAAGCAGAGCGCGATTCTCGAGAACCCCTTCGTGCTGCTGTACGACAAGAAGATCAGCAACATCCGTGACCTGCTGCCGGTGCTGGAACAAGTCGCCAAGAGCGGCCGTCCGCTGCTGATCATTGCCGAAGAAGTTGAAGGGGAAGCGCTGGCCACGCTGGTGGTCAACACCATCCGCGGCATCCTGAAGGTCGTCGCCGTCAAGGCACCGGGCTTCGGCGACCGCCGCAAGGCCATGCTGGAAGACATCGCCATCCTGACCGGCGGCAAGGTCATCGCCGAAGAAGTGGGCCTGACGCTGGAGAAGGTCACGCTGGCCGACCTGGGCTCAGCCAAGCGCGTTGAAGTGGGCAAGGAAAACACGACGTTGATCGACGGCGCCGGTGCCGCTGGCGACATCGAAGCCCGCGTCAAGCAAATCCGCGTCCAGATTGAAGAGGCGACGTCCGACTACGACCGCGAAAAGCTGCAAGAGCGCGTGGCCAAGCTGGCCGGCGGTGTGGCCGTCATCAAGGTCGGTGCTGCCACCGAAGTCGAGATGAAGGAAAAGAAGGCGCGTGTTGAGGACGCCCTGCACGCCACGCGTGCCGCGGTGGAAGAAGGCATCGTCGCCGGTGGCGGCGTGGCGTTCCTGCGTGCCCGCCAGGCAGCAGGCACCATCAAGGGTGACAACCCCGACCAGGAAGCTGGCATCAAGATCGTGATGCGCGCCGTCGAAGAGCCGATGCGCATCATCGTCCAGAACGCCGGCGAAGAGCCCAGCGTGGTGGTCAATGCGGTGCTGGCCGGCAAGGGCAACTATGGCTACAACGCGGCCAATGGCACCTATGGCGACATGATCGAGATGGGCATCCTGGACCCCACCAAGGTCACGCGCACGGCGCTGCAGAACGCAGCCTCGGTCGCCGGCCTGATGCTGACGACCGAAGCCATGGTCGCTGAAGCGCCCAAGGACGAGTCCGGCGCCGGCGGCGGCATGGGTGGCGGCATGGGTGGCATGGGTGGCATGGGCGGCATGGACATGTAAGTCCAGTCACGCCTGCGGGGACGTGCGGCCGGGCCGCTGTCCCCGGGCTCCCTTCGGGGGCAGGCCCGTCCAGTGGCGGCCTGGGTGCTCGATCAGATGGCCTGCGTTGTGAAACGCAGGCCTTTTTCTTTGATCAACCGTGCGGCGGGGCACCCATAATTTTGTTCATATGGCCCTGAACCCGGTCTCCCGCCTGTTCCAGCAGTTCGTCGAAGACGAGATGCTGCGCGCGCCGCTGCTCTTTGATCAGCTGTTGGACGCCGTCAACGAAGAGGCGCGCCGCGCCATGATCGGCATGCCGTCTGCGCAACGCACGGCCGTCGGTGACCTGGTGCAAGCCGTGCTGGCACAGCGCCTTCGCATGGGCGAATACTTCATGCATTCGTTGCAGGAACAGGTACAGACCGAGCTGCTGCGCCAGGCGCCGAAGCCAGAAAAGAAGCCCGACAAGCCCAAGACGCTGTCGCTGGTGGACGAAGACGAAGTGGCAGTCGACGTTGAGTTGTCGCACACCATGGAAGCCATCAAGAGCGTGGCCGAATACGAATTGCGTGAGCTGCAGACCTTCACCTCGGCCATGGTCGGCGACCTGGAAATGGCGCGCGACCACAACCCCTTCCGCGCCGAGACCTGGGCGCGAGCGGTGTGGAACTCGGCCCAGGCGCTGCCGCTGTCGCGCAGCCACCAAGTGGCCTTCATGCGCCACGCCGCCAAGCCGCTGGCGCAGTTGCTGCGCACCAGCTTTGCAGCGACGACGTCGCGGCTGGAAGGCCAGGGTGTGGAGCCTGCAACCTACCGCACGCTGATCCTGCCCAGCGGTTCCAGGCGTGGCGGCCGGTCGGTCGAAACGACCTACACCCCTGACCTGTACCGCATGAGTGAAACCATGCCGGCGCCGCTGGACACCACCAGCGGTGTCAGCCTGCACAGCGCGCCGCGCCACAGCCCTGGCCGCGAACATTGGCGCGACGTGGCCCGGGGCACCACACAACGTGCCGACCGGCAGGCCATCGAGCTGGTGAGCCGCCTGTTCGAGGCCATGCTGGCCGACAGCCGCGTGCCCCAGGACGTGACGGTGCTCATCTCGCGCCTGCACGGCCCCGCCATGCGGCTTGCGCTGCGCGACCGCGCGCTGCTGGACCAGAACAAACACCCGCTGTGGCGCTTCATCAACCAGTTGGTGTTTGCCGCCGAGATGTCACCCGACGCGGCCGACCCCGAACGGGTGCTGCTGCTCAAGCTGGCGCAGGCCACCATCGACCAGCTGGCCAGCGAGCCGGTGCAGAACTCGGGCCTGTACCGCTGGGCGCTGGAGCGGCTGGACGCACTTTTGCACAAACGCCTGACGCGCCGCCTGGCCACGGTGGCCTCGCAGGTCGGTTCCCTGCAGAAACTGGAAGACAAGCTGGGCGACAACCCCGCGCCACTTTCCACCATGAGCGGGCCGCTGGACTTCCACCAGTTGGACACCGTGCCGGCCGAGTTCATGAACACCGCGCCCACGACGCCACTGCCCGGTGGCACCGCGGCCGACTGGTTGCACAGCCTGAAGGCCGGCCACTGGGTTCGCATGTTCTTCAAGGGCCGCTGGCTGCAGGCGCAGCTGCTGTGGACCGGCGAGCGGCGTCAGTTCCTGCTGTTTGGCGACGGCGCTTCCGACGACACCTGGGCCGTTCGCAGCGGCGCCCTGCTCATGATGCACGGCAACGGCCTCATCAAGACGCTGAAGCAGCGCTCCATCGTGAGCAGCGCGGCGGCCAAGGTGCAAGAGCAGGTGGGCGCGGCCACGGCCGCCTGACCCCCAGTCTTTCAGTCGAGCAAGGACTGGATCCGTTCGGCCACAAGGCCAGGCTGTTCGTGCACGATCCAGTGCGACGCTTCGGGCACACGCTGCACCTGCAGCTGCGGCACCCAGCGGTCCAGGCCATCCAGCAAGGCGGGCAACAGGGCTTTGTCCTGATCGCCCCACAACAGCGTGGTGGGCACGCGCACGGTCACCGCCTCGTCGGGCAGCATCAGCTGGTGCAACTTGTCGTCTGCCGCCAGCGGCGGCCGCAGCGGCGACGCGCGGTAGTAGTTGACCGGCCCACCCAGACCGCGCCCGCCATTGGCCCAGGCCTGGCGGTACTGCTCGCGCACGGCGGGCTTCAGCCAGGCCGCCTGGCCCAGAAAAGGCCACAGGCGGCGGAAGTCGTCTTCGGCCAGCAGCTGGTGTGCGTCGGGCCGGCCCAAGAAGTTCACGTAGGCGCTGGCCGCCTGTTGCTGCGGGTTGTGCCGCAGCTCGCGCAAGAAAGCGGCCGGGTGCGGCGAATTGATCATCAGCAGCCGGCGCAGCAGGTCCGGCCGCTGGGCCGCCAGGTTCCAGGCCAGGGCACCGCCCCAGTCGTGTGCCACCAGCAGGTCCAGCGGCGCGCCCAGGGCCTCGATGGCGGCCACCACGTCGGCCACCAGGTGCTTGGCACGGTAGGCCTCGACCTCGGTCGGTGCGCTGGAGCCCACGTAGCCACGCAAGTTGGGCGCGACGCAGGCGGCCTGCGGCGCCACACGCTGCATCACCTCGTCCCAGACAAACGCCGCTTCAGGAAAGCCGTGCAGCAGCATGACCCGCGTGCGGCCCAGGCCGGCGCCGCGACACGCCAAGGTGATGCCGTGCGGCAGGCTCAGGTCGAACAGGCGCACGGGCTGCACCGTCACGCCGGGTGGGTCCACTGGTGCAGCGCGATGGCCGCGTCGCCCAGGCCCAGGCGCGACAGCGCTGAAAACGGCGTCACGCCGATGTCCGCGCTTTCGGTGCTGACCTCGGCCAGCACGTCCTGGGCGGCACGCACCGACACTTGGATTTCGCTGCGGTTGAGCTTGTCGGCCTTGGTCAGCAAGGTCAGCAGACGCACCTGCCCGCCGGCCAGGCGGGGCGCCAGCAGCGCCAGCAGCCGGCGGTCCAGATCGGTGAAGCCCAGGCGCGAATCGATCATCAGCACCACGCCGAAGAGGTTGCGGCGCAACTCCAGGTACTGCGCCATGACCTCTTGCCAGCGCAACTTGGCCGCACGTTCCACGGCAGCGTAGCCGTAGCCGGGCAGGTCGGCCAGCAGCGCATCAGGCGCGTCCTTGGGGCCCACCTCGAACAGGTTGATGTGCTGCGTGCGCCCGGGCGTGCGCGAGGCAAACGCCAGGCGCTTTTGCTGCGCCAGCCGGTTGATGGCGGTGGACTTGCCGGCGTTGCTGCGGCCGACAAAGGCGATCTCGGGCAGCTCGCCGGTCGGCAACTGGTCCAGGCGGCTGGCGGTGGTGAGGAATCGGGCGCTGTGCGTCCAGGCCAGGGCGGCTTTTTCGGCGGCCATTTCAGGTGCATTTGGCAGGTCCGGGGTGCCGCTGGCCGGTGACCGAAGAGGGGTTGTCATGGTGCATTGTAAAATTCCGCGGTTTATGTCCTGCACACGCTGTCGCAAGCCCTGTCTTCGATCCCCACGGCCACTGCAATCCGCACCGCCTGCCTGCCCGTTTGAAAGCCCGCCCGCATGAAGTCGCTCGTCGCCCAGTCCCTGTTGGCCCCTGTGGCCCTGATGCTTGCCGCGCTGTCTTTCCAGGTCACTGCCGCAGAAGCCAAACCGGCATTCAAGCCCGATCTGGCCAAAGGCCAGCAGCTGGCCACCACCTGCCTGGCCTGCCACACGGCAGACGGCACGCGCGGCGTGCCGGCCAACCCGATCCTGGCAGCCCAGCACCCCGAGTACCTCGTCAAGCAGCTGGTCGAGTTCAAGAGCGGCAAGCGCAAGAACGCGGTCATGGCCGGCATGGCCGCCACGCTGAGTGAAGACGACATGAAACATGTCGCCGCCTTCTACGCCAGCAAGCCAGTGATTCCGGGTTTTGCCAAGGACAAGGACACCGTGAGCCTGGGTGAACAGATCTGGCGCGGTGGCATTCTGGGCAAAGCCGTGCCGGCCTGCGCGGGCTGCCACAGCCCCAACGGCGCCGGGCTGCCGGCCCAGTACCCGCGCATGGGCGGCCAGCATGGCGACTACACCGAAGCCCAGCTGCTGGCTTTCCGCTCGGGGCTGCGCGGCAACAACGCACAGATGAGCGCTGTCGCGGCCAAGATGAACGATCGCGAGATCAAGGCCGTGGCCGACTACGTGGCCGGCCTGCGGTAACGACTGTTGCCTGGTTCAGCTGCACCTGAAGGCCGGTCTTGTACCGGCCTTCACTGTCTTTGCCGGCCCAATGACCGAGACCCGAAGAAACCTGGGCCCTTGTGGGGCTGACCGTGACCCGCTTCGCCTTCCTGGGTGTCAATATGTTCTTGTAGAGCCTGCATTCCAGCGGCCAGCTGTAAGAGCCGCGGACCTGAAACCGACCGCCAGCCTGGAACCAGAGACCGACGACACATGCACTTCCTCAAGAACCGCGGCTGCATCCATCCCCTTGCATCGGACATCACGCCGCAAGCGGTGTACCTGAGCCGACGCCAGGTGATGCAGAGCCTGGCAGCCGGCGCCGCCGGGCTGGCGCTGCCAGGGCAACATGCCATGGCGCAGACCGCGCGCCCGGGCAAGCTGGCCGCCCTGCCCGGCGCCCGCAGCGCCGTGGCCGGCGCGCTGACGATGGACAAGCTGACGCCCTACGCCGATGCCGCCAGCTACAACAACTTCTACGAATTTGGCACCGACAAGGCCGACCCGGCGCGCAACGCCGTCAGCCTGAAGCCCAGGCCCTGGTCCGTGGCCATCGAAGGCGAGGTCAAGAAGCCCGGCAACTACGACCTGGACACGTTGCTCAAGCTGGCGCCGCAAGAAGAACGCATCTACCGGCTGCGTTGCGTCGAAGGCTGGTCGATGGTGATTCCGTGGGTGGGTTATTCGCTGGCCGAACTGATCAAGCGGGTCGAACCCACAGGCAAGGCCCGCTTCGTGCAGTTTGTGACCCTGGCCGACAAGGCCCAGATGCCCGGCCTCAACTCGGGTGTGCTGGACTGGCCTTACGTCGAAGGCCTGCGCCTGGACGAAGCCATGAACCCGCTCACGATGCTGGCCTTTGGCATGTATGGCGAGGTGCTGCCCAACCAGAACGGTGCGCCGGTGCGCCTGGTGGTGCCCTGGAAGTACGGCTTCAAAAGCGGCAAGAGCATCGTCAAGATCCGCTTCGTCGAACAGCAGCCCAAGACCAGCTGGGAAGAGGCAGCGGCCAGCGAGTACGGCTTCTATTCCAACGTCAACCCGAAGGTGGACCACCCGCGCTGGAGTCAGGCCACCGAACGCCGCATCGGCGAGGACGGCCTTTTTGCCAAGAAGCGGCCGACGCTGATGTTCAACGGCTACGAGCCCCAGGTCGGGCAGTTGTACGCCGGCATGGACCTGAAGAAGTTCTACTGAACGACTGACCGGTCCGGTCCGACCGCGACGTGAACAAGCTCCTGCTGCACCCTGCGGCCAAGCCGCTGGTGTTTGTGCTGTGCCTGCTGCCCCTGGCCTGGCTGGTGTGGGGCGCGGTGGCCGACACCCTGGGCGCCAACCCGGCCGAGGCGCTGATTCGCAGCAGCGGCGACTGGACGCTGCGCTTCCTGTGCATCACGCTGGCCGTCACGCCCCTGCGCCAGGTGCTGGGCTGGTCAGCGCTGGCCCGGCTGCGCCGCATGCTGGGTCTCTTTACCTTCTTCTACGGTGTGCTGCACTTTTTGTGTTTTGCCTGGCTGGACATGGGTCTGGATCTGGCCGCCATCGTGGCCGACATCCCCAAGCGCCCATTCATCCTGGTGGGCACGTCTGCGCTGCTGCTGATGCTGCTGCTGGCCGCGACCTCTTTCAACCGCGCCATCAGGTGGCTGGGCGCGCCGCGCTGGCAAGCGCTGCACCGCGCCGTCTACGCCGTGGCCCTGCTGGGCCTGCTGCACTTCTTCTGGATGCGCTCGGGCAAGAACGACTATGCCGAGGTGGCGGTGTACGCCGCCGTGGTGGCGGTGCTGCTGGGCTGGCGCCTGGTGCGCTGGCTGCGCCAGCGTTCGGTCGGCAAGGGCCTGCATGCCGCTGGCGCAGCATCGGGTAATTGATGAGGCTCGCACCAGCGAGCGATGGCTAATATCCGCGGGGACTGGACTGCGACCTGCCCCGATCGGCAAGCGCAGGCTTCAATCTCCATCTGCCCATCTGCCCATCTGCAATACTTTCACCCACGAGAAACTGCCATGCGCCGTTCCCTTCCCCAAGCTTCTGCCCTGGCCGCCCTGCTGGCCGCTGCCTTCCCGGCCCAGGCCCAGCAGGTGACGCTGATCGCGTCGTCCTGGCTGGCGCCCACCCACCTGCTGTCGCGTGCACAGGCCGACTGGTGCACCGAAGTCAGCAAGGTCACGCAGGACCGCGTCAAGTGCAACATCCTGCCCAAGCCGGTGACACCGCCGCCCGGCACTTTCGATGCCGTGCGCGACGGCCTGGCCGACTTGTCGTTCAGCGTGCAGGGCTACACCCCGGGCCGCTTTGTCATCAGCAAGATCGCCGAGATGCCTTTCCTGGGCGAATCGGCCGTCGCCACCAGCGTGGCTTATCAGCGCATCCACGACAAACACCTGGCCAAGCTGGACGAGCACAAGGGCTTGAAGGTCATTGCCGTGTTCACCCACGGCCCAGGGGTCATCTTCAACAACAAGAAGGCCATCACCACGTTGGCCGACATGGACGGCATCAAGTTCCGTGTCGGCGGTGGTGTCGTCAACGACGTGGGCAAGGCGCTGGGCGTGAACATGACGCTCAAGCCTGCACCGCAGTCCTACGAGCTGCTGTCCTCGGGCGTGGTGGACGGTGTGTGGTTCCCCGACGAATCGATCATTTCCTTCAAGCTCGACAAGCTCATCAAGTTCCGTACCGCGGTGCCGGGCGGCCTGTACAACACCAGCTTTGCCTTGGTCATGAACCCGGCCACCTGGGCCAAGATCGGCAAGGCCGACCAGGCCGCCATCGACAAGCTGTCGGGTGAATACGCGGCACGTCACTTCGGCAAGTACTGGGACGAAGAAGACGACAAGAGCCTGGTGGCGCAGAAGTCGCTGGGTGTGCAGATGACCCAGGCCGATGCCAAGTTCGTGGCCGACTTCAAGGCCAAGACCGCCTCGATCGAAACCGCCTGGGTGCAAGAGGCCGAGAGCAAGGGCCTGAAGGGCGCCGCCGCCATCCTGCAGGAATTCCGCGCCGAGATCGCCAAGGTCAAGTAAGGTGCAGCCGCCCGTGGCCTGCCGGTCACGGGCACCCTGCTGGCCCGACGCACCCCTGTCGGGCGGCCAGTCTTGCCGTCCGCGCACGCCATGAAACGCATCACCTCGCTGTTTGCCGGGGTCGCCGCTGTCGCGCTGTTCGCGATGATGCTGCTGACCTTTGCCGACGTGTTCAGCCGCAAGTTCCTGGGCAATTCCATCACCGGCGCGGTGGAGCTCACCGAGCTGGCGATGCTGCTGATGATTTTCTGCGCGTTGCCGCTGGCGTCGCTGGCCGGTGAGCACATCGTGTTCGATCTGCTGGACCGCGTGCTGCCTGCCGCGTTGGTCAGGTGGCAGCAGCTGATAGCGAATCTGGTGACGGCGGCGGCGTTTGGCGGCGCGTCCTGGATCGTCTGGGTGCGCGCGCTGCGCACCGCTGACATGGGCGACACCACCGCGACGTTGGTGATCCGCATCGCGCCCTACCAGCAGGCGGTGGCGGGGCTGTTGGCGCTGACCGCAATCACCCACCTGGTACTGGCATGGCGCGCAGCGCGCAAACCTCCTGACGCGCCTGAAGCGCCTGACGCAGCGGCCACCGCGGTCGAGAAGGTTGCATGACCGAAGGCCTGCTCGGCTTTGCCGCCATGTTCGTGCTGATGGCACTGCGTGTGCCCATCGCCGTGGCCATGGGCCTGGTGGGCCTGGCGGGCCTGAGCCTGATGCGGTCGTGGCCGGCCGCCATGTCGGCTGCGGGCGGCGAGTTTGTCGACATCGGCAGCTACACGCTGTCGGTGGTGCCGCTGTTCGTGCTGATGGGCAACTTCGTCACCCGCGCCGGCATGTCACGCGACCTGTACAAGGCGGCCTACGTGCTCATCGGCCACAAACGCGGCGGTCTGGCGATGTCCACCATCGCAGCCTGCGCTGGCTTCGGGGCCATCTGCGGTTCTTCGATTGCCACCACCGCCACGATGGCGCGTGTGGCCATGCCCGAGATGGCACGCTTCAATTACGCACCTTCGTTTGCCGCCGGATCGGTGTGTGCCGGGGCCACGCTGGGCATCCTGATTCCGCCGTCGGTGATCCTGGTCATCTACGGCATCATGACCGAACAGAGCATCGGCGCGCTGTTTGCTGCCGGTGTGCTGCCGGGGCTGCTGGCCACGTGCTTCTACCTGGCCGCGTCGTGGTGGATCACGCGCCGCCACCCCACCTGGGGCCCGCCGGGCGACAAGGCCAGCTGGCCCGAGCGCCGAGCCGCATTGGCCCGCATCTGGGGTGTGCTGCTGCTGTTTGCGCTGGTCATGGGCGGCATGTATGGCGGCTTCTTCACGCCCACCGAAGCAGCGGGCGTGGGCGCCATGGGCGGCTTCGTGTTTGCCTGGGCACGCCGCGCGCTGACGCTGAAGGTGCTGACCGAGGTGCTGGTGGAGTCGGCGCGCACCTCGGCCATGCTGTTCACGATCGTCATCGGAGCGTCGCTTTTTGCCAGCTTCCTGAACTTCACCGACCTGCCGACCGCCCTGCGCGACTTCGTCACCGGCTTCGGCGTCCACCCCATCCTCGTCATCGTGGCCATCTGCCTGGTCTACGTGGTGCTGGGCACGGCGATGGAAAGCCTGTCGATGATGCTGCTGACGGTACCGATCTTCTTTCCGCTGGTCACGGCGCTGGGCTTCGACCCCATCTGGTTCGGCATCATCGTGGTCTGCGTGATCGAGATCAGCCTCATCACACCGCCGGTGGGCATGAACATCTTCGTGCTCAGCAGCGTGGTGCCGGGCATTCCCACGGTGGCCATCTGGCGTGGCGTGATGCCCTTCATCGGTGCCGACATCCTGCGCATGGCCGTGCTGATCGCGTTCCCGGTCATCAGCCTGTGGCTGCCAAAAACCCTGGGGCTGTGACTTCGGTTGCGCCCAGAGGCGCCGCCGCCCCCGCGATCGCGGGAAGCCGCCCATGCAGGTAGTGCCTAGGATGGTCCAACACCCCAGGCCACGGAGTCCCGCCTCATGAACCGCACACCGCTGCACGCCGACCCTGCCACCCGCGACGCGCTGTGCGAGTGCATCGCAGCCCTGGAAGCGGCCCAGGCCAGCGGCCTGGCCTGGGCCGTGGCCGAGGCGCAACTGGGCCTGGCGCGCTGCTACAGCCACATGGGTGCCCTGGGCTTTGCGCTGGCCCTGCTGGAACAGGGCCTGGCCGCCGCCCAGGGGCTGGACCAGCGCGTTGAATTGTTGTGCGAACGCATCCGCACCCTGGCCCGCCATGCCCAGGAGCTGGAAGCTCAGACCCCGGGCAGCGGCCGCAGCGCGCGCGAAACGGCACGCGACCACATTTTCGAGGCCACAGGCCTGGTGGCCCGTGTGGCCGACCCGCGCTGGGAAGTCAAGGTGCTGCTGCAGCTGTCCGACGTGCTGGACCGCTTTGGTGACCGCGACGATGCCGTGCACCTGCAGACCCGCGCGCTGCGTCTGATGCAGCGCCCGGGCGGCGAATCGGCCATCGACCCTTCGCAGCTGGCCAGCCTGGGGCGACTGGCCGACGGCTGACGGCGGCGCGGGCAACCCCTGCATTCCGGGGGGACGGCCACTCCGATCCGTAGTTACCCGGCCTTGTGGCCTGTGTCTTGCAAGTCATGCTTCATCCCAAGCGCTCAAAGTCCGTGCGCACAGTCCATAGAAGAACCGGAGTTCCTGATGTTCCAACGTATCGCGCTCACGACCACCCTGGTGCTGGCTGCCGGCCACGCCAGCGCCGTGACCATCACTTTTGACGAACTGGCCACCGGCACGACGCTGTCCAACCAGTACGCCGGCATGGGCGTCACCTTCTCGGCCAACGCCTTTTCTGGCGCGGGCAGCTCCGGTTCAGGCCAGCCCTGGGCCAGCAACACCGACATGACCATCGTGTCCATCGCGGGTGGCAGCACCGAAGTGGGCGGGCTGGGCACGCCCGCACTGGTCAGCGGCAATGTGCTGCACCGCTACAACGGCTGGCTGACAGAAGACGGCGACCCGAGCTTCCTGATCAGCTTCGCCACGCCGGTGACGTCGGTCAGCCTGGACTTCGCCGGCCTGGGTGGCAACCTGTACGCACCCGACAGTCGCATCTTTGTCTACAACGGCGCCACGCTGCTGGCAACCGTGGGCGCCACGCTGCCCAGCGCCAGCGTGGGCCAGCTGACGCTGAGCTACGCCGCAGCCAACATCACCAGCGTCGCCGTGGCCATGGGCTCTTACGACGACTGGGTGGGCGTGGACAACCTGGTCTTCGCCCCCGTGCCCGAACCCGGCACCTACGGCCTGATGGCCCTGGGCCTGCTGGCCGTGGCGGCCGCAGCCAAGCGCCGCGCCAAGCGCTGACGCAGGGCTCCGCGCAGCAAAGACAACGCCGCCCTGGGGCGGCGTTTGTCATGGTGCAGTCGCTGGCCTGGTGCTACACCCGCGCCAGCACCGGCCGCAGCGCCTGCCCCGTGTGCGAACCGGCGGCCACCACCGCTTCCGGCGGCCCGGCCACCACCACGCGGCCACCGGCGCCACCGCCTTCGGGGCCCAGGTCGATGACCCAGTCGGCTTCCGCAATCACGTCCAGGTCGTGTTCGATCACCACCACGCTGTGGCCGCCGTCCACCAGGCGGTGCAGGACCTGGATCAGCCGCTCCACGTCGGCCATGTGCAGGCCCACCGTGGGTTCGTCCAGCACGTACAAGGTTTTTGGCGCGCGCTGGCCGCGGCGTGTGACGTCGTCGCGCACCTTGCTCAGTTCGGTCACCAGCTTGATGCGCTGCGCTTCGCCGCCGCTGAGCGTGGGTGAAGGCTGGCCCAGGGTCAGGTAGCCCAGGCCCACGTCTTTCAGCAGCTGCAACGGGTGGCCGATGCTGGGCATGCTGGCGAAGAAATCCACTGCCTCGTCCACCTCCATGCGCAGCACGTCGCCGATGCTCTTGCCGCGCCAGGTGACGGCCAGCGTCTCGGCGTTGAAACGTGCACCGTGGCAGACGTCGCAGGGCACCTTCACATCGGGCAGGAAGCTCATCGCGATGGTCTTCATGCCCTGGCCTTCGCAGCCCGGGCAGCGGCCCCCGCCGGCCTTCTGGCCGGCGGCTCCTGATCCACCGGTGTTGAAGCTGAAGCGGGCCGAGGCATAACCCCGCGCCCTGGCTTCCAGCGTTTCGGTGAAGAGCTTGCGGATGCTGTCCCAGAAGCCGATGTAGGTGGCCGGGCAGCTGCGTGGGGTCTTGCCGATGGGCGTCTGGTCCACTTCCAGCACACGGTCGATGGTTTCGAAACCTTGCAATCCGGTGCAACCCACCAGCGCCGGCCGGCGGCCCGCGGCCAGCGCGTCGCGCCCGGCTTTGGTGGCCTTGTGCTGCACCAGCGCGGCCACGTTGGTCAGCAGCACGTCGCGCGCCAGCGTGCTCTTGCCCGAGCCCGACACACCCGTCACCACCACCAGGTGGCCCAGCGGCACCCGCAGGTCCACCTGGTGCAGGTTGTGCAGATGCGCGCCTTGCAGCGTGAGTGCCAGGCCCGTCGGGTCCACCGCGCGCCGCGCCTGCAGCGGGTGTTTCAGCGGGTGCGCCAGCAGGCGGCCGGTGACCGACGCGTCGGCTTTGGACAGATCGGCCACCGTGCCTTGTGCCACCAGCGTGCCGCCGCGTTTGCCGGCGCCGGGGCCGATGTCGATCAGGTGTTCGGCACGGCGGATGGTGTCCTCGTCGTGTTCCACCACCACCAGCGTGTTGCCCAGGGCGCTGAGCTTGGCCAGCGCACCCAGCAAGATGCCGTTGTCGCGCGGGTGCAGGCCGATGGTGGGCTCGTCCAGCACGTAACACACGCCCTGCAGGTTGCTGCCCAGCTGCGCGGCCAGGCGGATGCGCTGCGCTTCGCCGCCCGACAGGGTGGGCGCGGCGCGGTCCAGCGTCAGGTAGCCCAGGCCGACGTCGGACAGGAATTCCAGCCGGCTGGCGATCTCGCTGACCACGTCGCGGGCAATGTCCGCGTCACGCCCGTGCAGGTGCAACCCGGCGATCCACGCGTGGGCTTCGTGCACCGACATGCGCGCCACCTGTTCGATCGCCAGTTCTTCGAAAGTGACCTTGCGTGACGTGGCGTTGAGCCGCGCGCCGCCGCAGTCGCTGCAGGGCTCGTCGACCAGGCCTTCGACCTCGGCCTCTTCCGACGGAAACGTCACCTCGCGGCCCTGGGTGTCGCGGTCTTTTCCGTCCAGGCGGATGCTGTCGTCATAGGCCTTGCGCTGATCGCGCGTCAGCTTCAGCCCCGTGCCCACGCAGCCCGGGCACCAGCCGTGTTTGCTGTTGTAGCTGAACATGCGCGGGTCCAGCTCGGGGTAGCTGGTGCCGCACTCGGGGCAGGCGCGTTTGGTGCTGAATACCTTGACCTGGCCGACGCCCGCGCCGGTGCCGCCAAAGTCCATCGCCACCGCCAGCTGGTCCAGCGGGTGCAGCAGGTGCAGCACGCCACGGCCGACTTCCAGGGCCTTGCTCAGCAGCGCACGCAGTTCGGCTTCGTTGCTGGCGCTGATGACGATGTCGCCCACCGGCAGTTCCAGCGTGTGTTCCTTGAAGCGGTCGATGCGCGGGAAGGGCAAGGTGGGCAGGAATTCGCCGTCCACGCGCAAGTGGGTGTGGCCACGCGCCTTGGCCCACTTGGCCAGGTCGGTGTAGACCCCCTTGCGGTTGACCACCAGCGGGGCCAGCAGGCCCACGTGCTGACCGGCGTGGTCGCGCAGCAGCTGTGCGGCGATGCTTTCCGCGCTTTGTGCCTTCACCGGCGCGCCGTCGTGAACGCAGTGCTGCAGGCCCAGCTTCACCCACAGCAGGCGCAGGAAGTGCCAGACCTCGGTGGTGGTGGCCACCGTGCTCTTGCGGCCGCCGCGGCTCAGCCGCTGTTCGATGGCCACCGTGGGCGGAATGCCGTAAACCGCATCCACCTCGGGCCGGCCCGCTGGCTGCACGATGCTGCGTGCGTAGGCGTTCAGACTCTCCAGGTAACGCCGCTGCCCTTCGTTGAACAAAATGTCGAAGGCCAGCGTGCTCTTGCCCGAGCCGCTGACGCCGGTGACGACACTGAACTTGCCACGCGGGATGTCCACGCTCAGGTTCTTCAGGTTGTGTTCCTTGGCGTTGACGATGCGGATGTTGTTGTCGGCTTCACGGGCGGCCTGGCGCCGGGCTCGAACCACGCTTTGCAATGGGCGGCCTTCTTCGGCCAGCACGGCGCCCAGGCCAAGGGATGATTCGTACTCGCGCAGCGCCAGCCCGGTGTGCGAGGTGCCGTGCGCCTTGACGTCGTCGGGTGTGCCGAAACACACCACGTGGCCACCGCCTTCGCCGCCTTCCGGACCCAGGTCGATGATCCAGTCGCTGGCGCGGATGACGTCCAGGTTGTGTTCGATGACCAGCAACGAATGCCCGGCCGACTGCAGCTTGCGCAGCGCGCGCATCAGCTTGGCGATGTCGTCGAAGTGCAGGCCCGTGGTGGGCTCGTCGAAGAGGAACAGCGTGCCGTGTCTGGCCGCCGGCTGGCGCGGGCTGAACCCAGAAGAAGAGGCCGCGTCGGCCAAAAAGCCCGCGAGCTTCAGCCTCTGCGCTTCGCCCCCGCTGAGCGTGGGCACCGGCTGCCCCAGGCGCACGTAGTCCAGGCCCACGTCGATGATCGGTTGCAGCCGCGCCACCACCTCGCGGTCGTTCTGGAACCAGTGCGCGGCTTCGGCCACCGTCAGGTCCAGCACATCGGCGATGCTCAGCCGCATCGGCCCGCGCACCACCTTCACGTCCAGGATCTGCGGCCGGTAGCGCCTGCCGTCGCAGTCGGGGCACCGCAGGTAGACGTCGCTCAGGAACTGCATCTCGACGTGTTCGAAACCGCTGCCGCCGCAAGTGGGGCAGCGGCCGTCGCCGGCATTGAAGCTGAAGGTGCCGGCGGTGTAGCTGCGCTCACGCGCCAGCGGTGCTTCGGCAAAGATCTTGCGCAGTTCGTCGAAGGCGCCCACGTAGCTGGCCGGGTTGCTGCGCGCGGTCTTGCCGATCGGGCTTTGGTCGACGAACACGGCATCGCTCAGCTGTTCGGCGCCCAGCAGGCGGTCGAAGGCGCCCGGTGTTTCGGTGGCCTTGCCGAAATGGCGTGCCAGTGCCGGGTACAGCACGTCCTGGATCAGCGTGCTCTTGCCCGATCCGCTGACACCGGTGACACACACCAGGCGCTGCAGCGGCAATTCGACCGTCACGCCCTGCAGGTTGTGGTCACGCGCACCTTCCAGGATCAGCCGCGGCGTGTTGGCCTCGACCGGCTTGCGAAAGCCCAGGCCCACGGTCTTGCGCGCACCCAGGTAGGCACCGGTCAGCGTGTTGGCGCTGCGCGCTTCATGCGGCGTGCCGTCGAAGACGATCTGCCCACCCCGTTCACCCGGCCCCGGGCCCATGTCGATCAGCCGGTCGGCAGCCAGCATCACGGCCGGGTCATGCTCGACGACGACCAGCGTGTTGCCCGCGTCGCGCAGCCTGTGCATGGCCTGCACGATGCGGTTCATGTCGCGCGGGTGCAAGCCGATGCTGGGTTCGTCCAGCACGAACATGGTGTTCACCAGCGACGTGCCCAGCGCCGTGGTCAGGTTGATGCGCTGCACTTCGCCGCCCGACAGCGTGCGGCTCTGGCGGTCCAGCGTCAGGTATTGCAGGCCCACGTCGCAGAGGTACTTCAGGCGCGTGCGCACCTCGTCCAGCAGCAGCTTCAGCGCGTCGTCGAGCATCGTCGAGGGCAAGGCCAGGCCGCGCAGGGCCGCCCCAAGCGGCCTGCTCCCCCCCGGGGGGACGACGCCGGAGGCGTCTTGGGGGTCAGGTTCTCCATCGAAGAAGCGGCGCAGGCGTTCGATGCTGAGCTGCATCAGGTCGTGCAGGCTCAGGCCCGGCAGCGCTTGCAACTGCTCGCGCGACCACGCTGCGCCCACCGGCAAGTGACGCTTCTCTGGTGGCAGCACGCCATCGGCATCCGCCTTGGACCCCATGCGCCACAGCAGCGACTCCAGCTTCAGCCGTGCACCACCACAGGCGCCGCAGGGTGTGTAGCTGCGGTACTTGGACAGGAGCACACGGATGTGCATCTTGTAGGCCTTGCTTTCCAGGTAACCGAAAAAGCGGCGCACGCCGTACCACTGCTTGTTCCAGTTGCCGGTCCAGTTGGGCGTGCCTTCGATGACCCAGTCGCGCTGCGCCTGCGTCAACTGCGACCACGGTGTGTCGCGCGGGATGCCGGCCTCGCCGGCGTAACGCAGCATGTCTTCGTGGCCGTCTTTCCAGGCCGGTGTCTGCATCGGCTTGATGGCGCCGTTGCGCAAGGTCTTGCGTGTGTCCGGGATGACCAGGCCCATGTCGACGCCGATCACACGCCCGAAACCGCGGCAGGTGTCGCAGGCACCGTACGCACTGTTGAAGCTGAAGAGCGCGGGCTGCGGGTCGGCGTAACGCAGGTTGCTTTCGGGGCAGTGCAGGCCGGTGCTGTATTTCCACAACGCTGCATCGTCGCCCACGTAGACCGTGAGCCGGCCGCTGCCGCGCTTGAGCGACAGCTCGATGGCTTCCAGCACACGCACTTTTTCTGCACCGGCCAGGCGCAGCCGATCCGCCACCACGTCCAGGATCTTCTTGGCGCCGTCCACCCGTTCAGCCTGCACCCGCGTGAAGCCGGCGGCCGACAGCCACTGTTCCTGCTGTTCAGCGCTGGTGTCGGCCGGAAGTTCGGCCGGGAAAGTGAAGACCAGGCGCGGGTCACCCGCCGCCGCGGCACGCGCCATCAGGTGGGCGTAGATGGTTTCCGGCGTGTCATGCCGCACCGGCAGTGCGGTCTGCTGGTCGAACAGCTGCGCGGCGCGTGCAAACAGCAGCTTCAGGTGGTCGTTCAGCTCGGTCATCGTGCCAACCGTGCTGCGGCTGGTGCGAACCGGGTTGGTCTGGTCGATGGCAATGGCCGGCGGCACGCCGTCCACGCGGTCCACGGCGGGCCTGTCCATGCGGTCCAGGAACTGGCGCGCGTAGGCGCTGAAGGTCTCGACGTAGCGGCGCTGGCCTTCAGCGTACAGGGTGTCGAACACCAGCGAACTCTTGCCACTGCCGCTGGGGCCGGTGACCACCGTCATCTCGCCGGTGTGGATGTCCAGGTCCAGATTCTTCAGGTTGTGCTGTCGCGCACCGCGGATTCGAATGACACCGGACGACATGAAGGCCTTCGGAGGTTGAAGGCGGGGGATTCTAGGAGCCTCACGCGGGCCACGGGCGCACACGGGCATGGCCGTGAAACTGTGCCGTCAATCTGCGGCTTTCCGCAGCTTGGGCAGCCCCGGCTGGCGCCACACTCCGGGCCTGCTCCACCCCTGGGAGAAGCCCCTTGAACCTTCAGACCCTGCTGCACGCAGCCCTGGGCGCCTGCCTGCTGGCTGCCAGCCTGGCCAGCCCGGCACAGATCCTGATCGGCCAGACCGCCGGCTTCACCGGCCCGGTGGCCGCCGGTGTGAAAGAAACCACAGCCGGCGCACAGATGGTCATTGATGCGATCAATGCCGAAGGTGGCATCAACGGCCAACGCATCGAGCTGGTGTCCCTGGACGACGCCTTCGATCCCAAACGTGCGGCTGAAAACGCACGCCAGCTGATCGTCGAACGCCAGGTGCTGTCGCTGTTTCTCACCCGAGGCACGCCCCACGCCCAGGCCATCATGCCGCTGCTGACGCAGCACGGCGTGCCCCTGGTGGGCCCGTCCACCGGCGCCATGGTGCTGCACGAGCCGGTGCACCCTTGGATCTTCAACGTGCGCGCCACCTACCAGCGTGAGGCCGAACGAGCGGTGGCGCACCTGGCGCTGATCGGCGTCACCCGCATCGGCGTGATCCACGTCGACGACAGCTTCGGCGCCGACCTGCTGACCGGCGCACGCCGCGGTTTCGCGGCCGCCAAGCTGGAACCGGCCTTCGTGGCCACCTTCGACCGCGCCAAACCTGACTTCAGCACCGTGCTGCCGGCGGCGGTGCGCGCCAACCCGCAGGCACTGCTGTTCGTCGGCAGCGGCAACGTGGTGGCCGAAGGTGTGGCCGCGCTGCGTGTGCGCGGGGTCACGGCGCAGGTGGTCACCTTCTCCAACAACGCCTCGGCCGGCTTCGTCAAGTCGCTCGGCGCCCACGCCCAAGGTGTCATCGTGGCGCAGGTGTTCCCGTCCGAACGGTCCATGTCCACCGCCTTCGTGAAAGAAGCGGCCGCGCTGGCCGCGGCCAAGGGCGACCTGGCGTTGAGCCCGGCCGTGCTGGAAGGTTTTGCCGCCGCGAAGGTGCTGGTGGCCGGGCTGCGGCGCGCCGGCAACCCGGCCACCCGCGAAGGCCTGCAAAAGGCGCTGAACGGCATGAGCCGCTTCGACCTGGGCGGCATCGAGGTGGGCTATTCACCGCGCGACCACACCGGGCTGGACTTCGTGGACCTGTCCATCATCGGCGCCAGCGGCAAGTTCATGCGCTAGTAATCTGGGCCGCCAGGCGTGCCCGATCAAGGCGAAAAGAACCGCTCCACCAAGGCAAACTGATCGGGTGTGTTGAGCGCCGGTGCATGGCCGCAGTCCGGAATGGTGACCACCACCGCGCGCGGTCCGCGCGAGCGCATCGCATCGGCGGTCTCGGGCAGCAACAGGTCACTGGACTGGCCACGCAGGCACAGCACGGGCAGCTCGAGCCGGTCCCAGGCGTCCCACTGCAGGTAGTCGTCGGGGTGGTGCACAAACTGCAGCACCATCGCGGGGTCATAGTGCGGCGCCACCTGGCCGTCGGGGAGGCGGCGCATCGAGGTCTCTGTGAGATGGCGCCACTGCGCATCACTGAGCCAACCGTAGGGCTTGTAGACGGTGCGGAAATACTGCTCCAGCTCGCTCACGGTTGTGAACGTCTGCGGGTTGCCGGCGTAGGCCAGGATGCGATGGATCGCCGGCTGCGGCAGTTGCGGCCCCATGTCGTTCATCACCAGCCGCGTGATGCGGCCGCGCAGCAAGCCAGCGCTGGCGCGCAGGCCGATCGCCGCGCCCATCGACGTGCCCAGCCAATGCATGCGGTCCAGGCCCAACTGGTCCGCCAGCGACAGCGCCAGCCGCTCGTAGAAGGCCAGGCAGTATTCCTGCGCTGGCAGCGGGCTCCACTGGCTGAGGCCGCGGCCTATCGTGTCAGGACAGATCACGCGGTAGCGTGCCGCCAGATGGGCGGCGATGAAGTCCATGTCGCGCCCGGTGCGCGCCAGGCCGTGCCAGGCCACCACCGTTTCCGCCTGGTCGTGGCCCCACTCGGTAAAGTGGAGTTCACGACCTTCGCAGAGCAGGTAGCGTGACCGGTGGGGTGGCATGGTGGGCTTGGCGCGCGGTAGCAACTGTCGCAAGGCAGCTCAGTTGGGTACGCTCAGTTGGGTACGTTCAGCGAGGTGCCTGCGAAGCCGATCTGGTCGGCCACCAACGGCGCGGCCTTGATGGTCGGCACGTTGGCCGCGGTGATGGCAGGCGCCGCGCCCGGGACGCCGCCACGCGATGTCGCACGCACCACCTGGCTCGGCGGGAGTGCGGTGCCGTTCTTCAGGTGGGCGTACATCGCGTCCATGGCGCGCACGTAGTACACGTGCAGCGGCACGTAGCGGGTGTCGAAACCGCTGAACGGGATGAAGCTGTCGAAGTGCTGGGCATTGGCCACTTCGATGTAGGCCAGCTTGCTGGCAGCTGCCTCGACCACCTTGTTGTAGGCCGCATAGGCGCGTGCGTTGTCGTTCACCGGCACCAGGGCATCGCTGCGCCCGGCCACGATCAGCGTCGGCTTGCCACGCAGGTTGCCGTTGAGCAGCACTTCGGCAATGCCGGCCTGCACCGCGGCGGCCTGTGCCGCGGTCGGCCGCGTCGACGTTGCCGTGGCGGTGAGCGGCGCACCCGTCTCGTCGACCCCGGTGACCAACGCGCGCTGGCACAAGGCGGTGTCCAGGCCAAAGTCCTGCACCCCGGTGGAAGGCGAGGTGGCGATGTTCCAGACCCGTGCGCCGCCGACCGAGTTGTTGTAGACCACCGAAGCCGGCGCGCCGTTGGCGGTGCCGTTGGCGATGGCGAAGCTCTGCGCCTTGCTCGTCGCGCTGACCGCCACTGGGGCGCCGGTGGCATCGACCTGGGCGAAGCTGGTGTTGCAGACGTTGTCGGTGACCGAAAAGCGGCCGTAGCTGGTGGGATACATCGCTGACAGGATCGGCCCGTTGCCCAGGCCGTAGTGGGCGTTGTGCATCTGGTCGTGGTCAGGCGTCCAGCCATAGGCGCGCAGCTTGTTCAGGGCATCCAGTGCCTGCGCCGCGGTGTCGGCGCCGCTCAGCAGACCCTTGGCTGTCAGACCGGTGCAGCGCGCCGCGGCGCGGCCGGTCTGCCCGGTGATGACCAGATAGTTGAAGACCGTCAGCTCGGTCATGGCAGCGCCCGCGGCCAGCGCGGCGCAGGGTTGATAGAGGTTGCCGTAGGTGACGTAGTCGGCCAGCTTCTTGCCGTAGCCGGCGACGGCGACGCCACCCAGCTGCACACCGTAGCCGGCCGCGGTCGGCATTTCAGCCACCGGTTCACTGGCCACCACGCCGTCGATCAGGCCGCTGCTGTCCTGCTCGGCCGCGCGCAACACGGCGGCGCCGCCGTTGGACACCGAGCCGGCGATGACCAGCGTGTTGCCGGCGTTGAAGGGCGCTGGCACATCGACGCTGCCGTAGCGGTCGTTCAGCGCGAACAGCGCATAACGCGCCGCCGCCAGGGTGTCGTTGCCCCAGTCCTTCTCCGGGTTCAACTGCGAATGAACCTGCTTCAGCGCCAACCGGTTCGGGAACAGCGCGTTGTAGGCGGTGCGCGCGGCATCGGTGATGTTGGCGGCGAAAAAATTAAGCCCGCCGGCGGCCGCGCGCGTGGCGCGCGTGCCGTCGATGCGATTCACCGTGTCGTCGCTCAGGTCGTACAGGCCGACCCCCTTGCCGGCATCGGTGAGGGCGACGGCGCAGCCGCGTTTCAAGCCCCATTCGCTGGCCGAACCGATGGCGCCATACACACCGCGCGAGCCCGACGACGGGCCGAGCACGAGGCACGGCGCGGCGGTGTTGAAGCTGTCCGGGATCTGCACCGCCATGACGACACGCTTGTTGCCGCTGCCGTCGTCCAGCGTGGCCACGTACTCGCGCCCCGGGACCAGGCCCTCACTGCTGCTGGCGGTGCCGGCGACGTCCACGTTCGGCCCGTACAGCGAGCCATAGCCACCACTGATGGTGGGATCGACCAGGGCGCGGTAGTTGGCGTAAATGCCGTTGCGGCGCAGTTCCAGCGCAGTGGGGTTCAAGGGGTCGGCATAGGCTGGCGCGGTGGCCAGGCCCAGGCCGGTGCGGCCGAGGCCGGCGGTCAGCAGGTCTTGCGTCGCCGCCGTGTTGCCGGCCGCGGGCGCTGCAGCCGGGTAGCTGGTCATGCCCTGCTGGGTGATGTTGGCGGGCAGCGTGTTGGGTTCGGGCTCGTCGTCGTTGTTGCAGGCACTCAGCAGAAAAGCACCAGCGCTCATGGCGGCAGCCAGTTTTGCGGCGGCCGCAAGGCGATTCAGTTTCGGGTTCATTTGCGTTGTCTCCTTCTGTGTTGAAGTTCGATCTGGACCTTCAGCGGCGTCAGTCGCGCCTGCGCGCGGCTCGCAGCCTGCCGACCACACCGGTCGGAAAGTGATACACCGAGAGCACAAACAGCACCCCCAGCCACAACAGCCAGCGGTCGGGCGTGACCACCTGCGACAGCACCGGCACACCCTCCAGCGCCACGGCGCCCAGCTTGAGCAGGTCTTGCAGGTAGTTCTGCGCCAGCACAAAAAGCGCCGAGCCCACCACGGCGCCGTAGATGGTGCCCATGCCGCCGATGACGACGATGAGCAGGATGTCCAGCATGATCTCGAAGGACAGCGTGGTGTCCGGCCCCACGTAGCGCAGCCACAGCGCCAGCAGCGCGCCGGCCACGGTGGCAAACAGCGCCGACAGCACGTTGCTCCAGGTGCGGTAGACCACGGTGCGAAAGCCGATGGCCTCGGCGCGGAAGTCGTTTTCGCGGATCGCCTGCAGCACACGCCCGAAGGGTGAGTTGACGATGCGCAGCAAGGCCAGCACCAGCACCACCACGACGGTGAAGATCAGGTAGTAGGTGAAGATCTTGCCGTCGATGGTCACGCCCAGGAAGGGCGCTTCGAAGGGCTCGAAAGATGGGCTCAGCCAGGGCGGGTTCTTGAAGCTGAGGCCGTCTTCACCGCCGGTGAAGTCCGACAGCTGCGAGGCCAGTGTCTGGAAGGCGCTGGCCACGGCCAGGGTGATCATGGCGTAGAAGATGGCCTTCACGCGCAGGCTGAACAGGCCGATCACCAGCGACAGCAGCAGCGACACCAGCAGCGCCGCGGCCGTGCCCAGCAGCACCGCCGCAAAACCCGGCTCCATGCGGGTGCTGGCAATGGCCACGCCGTAAGCGCCGATGCCGAAGAACATGGTGTGCGCAAAGCTGACGATGCCGGTGTAACCCAGCAAGAGGTCGAAGCTGGCCACCAGCAGGATGAACACCAGCGCCTTGGCCGCCACCGACAGTGCCTTGACGCCCGGGAAGGCAAAGGGCGCAACGGCCAGCGCCACCAGCACGATCAACAGGGCCAGCGCCAGCCAGCGGCTGCGCGGGAGGTCGTGCGAGAGGATGCGGTTCAACAGCATGGTCAGCGGTTCGTGACAGGGTAAAGACCTTGTGGCCGCCACAACAGGATCGCCACCATCAGCCCGATGTTCGAGAACAGCGCCACCTTGGGCGCCAGGAAGCCCGTGTAGTTGGCCAGCAAGCCCACCAGCAGCGCGCCGATGAAACAGCCCAGCGTGCTGCCCAGGCCGCCGATGATGATGACGATGAAGATCAGCACGTTGACCTGCGCGCCGATCTGCGGCGTCACCGACTGCTGGTAAAGCCCCCACATCACACCGCCCAGCCCGGCCAGCGCAGAGCCGGCGGCAAACACGCCCACGAACAGGCGCTTGATGCGGTAGCCCAGGCTCTCGACCATTTCGCGGTCCTGCACACCGGCGCGGATGAGCAGGCCGACCTTGGTGCGCGACAGCGTCCACACCAGCAGGCCAAAAACCGCCAGGCCCACCAGCGAGGCCACGATGCGGTACTTCTCGATGCCCGCGTCGCCGAAGAAGAAGGCCCCACGCAGCGGTTCGGGCAGTGGCAGTGCAATCTGCAGCGGGCCCCAGATGACCTTGATGATCTCTTCGCCGACGATCATGCCGCCCATGGTGATGAGGATCTGCTTCAGGTGCAGGCCGTAGACCGGCCGCACGATCACGCGCTCGAAGGCCAGCCCCACACCACCGGCCACGGCCATGGCCACCAGCATGGCGCAGAAGATGGCCAGCAGCGCCTGCAGCGCGCCCTGGTCGGCAAACACCGCCATGCCACCCATCACCGTGGTGGCCATGAAGGCGCCCAGCGCGATGAACACCCCGTGGCCGAAGTTCAGCACGTCCATCAGGCCGAACACCAGCGTCAGGCCCGAGGCGATGACAAAGATGATGAGCCCCATGGCCAGGCCCGCAAAGGTAAGCGTGATCCAGCTGCTGGTGCTGCCGATGGCCGGAATGGCGGCCAGCATCAGGCCCACCAGCAGCAGCACCGGCTTCCAGTCGAAACTGGCCTTGGGGATGGCCTGCGGCGGGGTGGCCACGGGCACGACGGTGGTGTTCATGCGTGCGCTCCCAGCGACAGGCCCAGCAGCCTGTGTTGCAGGGATGTGTCCTGCGCCAGTTCGGCCATCGCACCGGTGTGCACCACCCGGCCGTCGTCCATCACCGCCACCTGGTCGCCCAGGGCCTTGGCCATCATGAAGTTCTGCTCCACCAGCAGGATCGTGGTCTGCTGTGCTTTCAGTTCGCGGAAGGCGCTGATGAGGTTCTGGATGATCGACGGCGCCAGGCCCTTGCTGGGTTCGTCGATGAGGATCAGCGCCCGCGGCTCGCAGATGGCACGTGCCACGGCCAGCATCTGCTTCTGCCCGCCGCTGAGCTTGCCCGCGGGGTAAAGCCAGAACTTCTGCAGCGCCGGAAAGAGGCCGAAGATCCACGTCAGGCGTGCCTTGTCCAGCTCACCTTCATGACGTGCACTGCGCGCAGCCAGCACCATGTTTTCCTTCACCGTGAGGTCGGTGAAGATGCCCATGTTCTCGGGCACGTAGGCGATGCCACTGGCCGCGATGTCGGGTGTGGGCACGCCGTTCAGAGGCTGGCCGCGAAAGGTGATCTCGCCTTTCGACGCCGGCCACAAACCCATGATCGTGCGCAGCGTGGTGGTCTTGCCGGCGCCATTGCGGCCCAGCAGCATGGTCACCTGGCCCTGCGGCACGACAAAGTCCACGCCGTGCAGGATGTGGTACGCGCCGATGTGCGTGTGCACACCCTTCAGTTCGAGCAGGTTCGCCGTCATGGAGCCCCCAAAGCGCTTCGCGCTGGCCCCCCGAGGGGGCGCGAGCGCCTTCGCAACGGCCGTTCAGCGCTCATGCCGGCTCTTCCGCAGCCATGCCCAGGTAGGCCTGTTGCACCACCGGCGAAGCGATCACCGCAGCCGGCTCGCCGTCGGCCACCAGCTGGCCGTTGTGCAGCACCACGATGCGGTCGGACAGCTCGCGCACCACGTCCATCTTGTGTTCCACGAGCAGGATCACGACGTCCTTGCGGCGCTTGAGCTGGCGGATGAGGTCCAGCACCACCGGCACCTCCTCCACGCTCATGCCGGCGGTGGGTTCATCGAACATGTAGACCTTGGGGTCGAGCGCCATCAACAGCGCCACTTCCAGCTTGCGCTGGTCGCCATGCGGCAGACTGCTGGCCGGCAGCTGCGCCTTGTCGGCCAGGTGCACCTGTTCGAGCACCTGCGTGGCCTCGGTGATCCAGGCCTGGTGGTCGGACCACACCCGCCACAGGTCCAGCGCAGCCCACACGCCGCCGTGGCGGCCGGCTTCGCGGGCCTGCACGGCCAACCTGACGTTTTCATGCACGCTCAGGTTGGGAAACAGCTGCGTCAGCTGGAAAGCCCGCCCCAGGCCGCGCCGCGAACGCAGCGCCGCGGGCAGCCTGGTGATGTCCTCACCACCCAGCGTGACCGTGCCTTCACTGGCCGGCAGCTGGCCCGAGATGAGATTGAAGTAGGTGGTCTTGCCCGCGCCGTTGGGCCCGACGATGGACGTCAGTGTGCCGGCTTCGAAGCGGCACGAGACGTGGTCGACCGCCACATGGCCGCCGAACCGGATCGTGAGGTCTTTGGTTTCGAGCACGGGAACCGCCAGACTCCGGGAAGTGGCACTGAGCAGGCAAACGCATCAAGTGGACGCCGCGGAACCGGCTCCGCCGGTCCGCTGGGGTCGCCCCCCTGGGGGGGTGCGGCGCAGCCGCTCCGGGGGGGCTACCTCTTATTCCGGATGGGGATGTTCAGCTCGGCGGCCGGAATCACCCGCACCAGCTCAGGCACGCCCCAGGCAAAGGCCGGGTCGTTCTTGATGCGGAAATGGAACATGTCCTGCATCGCCTGGTGGTCTTCCTTGCGGAAGGTCATCTTGCCCTTGGGCGTCTCGAAACTCATGCCTTCCATGGCGGCAATGAGCTTGTCGGTGTTGGTGTCGCCCTTGGTCTTTTTCAGCGCCTCGACCACGGCAATGGCCGCACTCATGCCACCGGCCGTGAAGAAGTCGGGCGGTGCCTTGAACTTGCTGTAGTGGTTGGTCACCAGCCAGGTGTTGGCCGCATTCTTGGGAAAGCCGTAGTAGTAATAGCTCGCGCCTTCCATGCCCGGGAACTGGTTGTAGACGACCATTGCCGGCAGGATGTTGCCGCCAGTGGCGATCTCGATGTTGTAGCGCTTGAGGTCGAGGTCGGCGATCTTGAACGGGTTGCCGGCGCCGGCCCAGACGATCCAGATCACCTTGCGGCCCGGCAGGTCCTTGAGCTTGTCGATCAGGCGTTGCGCGCCGGCGGTGAAGTCCGTCGTGTTGGCGGGCAGGTATTCCTCATGGACGATCTTCGCGGTCTTGATCGATTCCTTGAACGCCTTGACGCCGTCGCGGCCGAACGCGTAGTCCTGCGCCAGGGTGGCGATGTTGACGCCAGCCTTGTCCAGCGCCACCGCGTTCGAGATCGCGTCCTGCGAGCTGTTGCGGCCGGTGCGGAAGATGTACTTGTTCCACTTGTCGCCGGTGATCGAGTCGGCCACGGCCGGCTCCACCAGCAGGATCTTCTTGTATTCCTCGGCGACCGGCAGCATGGCCAGCGCCACGCCCGACGAGGTCGGGCCGACGGCGATGTCGGCCTTGTCGTCCGAATAGGCGGTGGCCAGCAGCGACTTGCCCAGGTCGGGCTTGCCCTGGTCGTCCTTCTCGATCAGCGTGATCTTGCGGCCGTTGACGGCCATCGTGCCGCCGGTGGCGTATTCCAGCCCCAGCAGCAGGCCGGTCTGGGTCTGCTTGCCGTAGGCCTCGAGCGGACCGGTGCGGCTGTAGACGTGGGCGATCTTGATGTCCTTGCCCTGGGCGAAGCTCAGGGGGGAGGCGAAGGTGGCGGCGATGAGCGCGGCCAGCGCAAGCGTGTTGCGACGGTTCATTGTGTTGTCTCCTGTTCTTGGACTGCGAAACTCTCGCTCCACAATTGCAGGTCCCGTGCCAGTTGGCCGGCCCTTGATCCATAAGGATAATTTGTGGAGGCGGGGCGAGTATGCCTCGGAAAGAGGCAAATTATCTGTCTGATATAGAGACAGTTGCCTGATGTTCAGGCAGCCCTTCCAGCCGTTCGTACAGCTTGGCGCGGGAGATTCCAAGCAGCTTGGCGGCGGCGAACTTGTTGCCGCGGGTGTGGGCCATCGCGGCTTCGATGGCCTGGCGTTCGACCTCGGCGACCTGCTCGGCCAGCGGCCGCAGGTCGGTGGCGCGCCGCTGCGGCAGCGTCGGCGCCGCTGCCGCCGCCGGCGCGGCGACCTGCTCGACGCCCGCCTCCCGCAGCACCGCTTCCAGTTCCGCCACGCCGATCTGGTTGGAGTCGGTGCGCATCGCCGCCTGCTCCAGCACGTTGCGCAGTTCGCGGATGTTGCCGCGCCAGGCCTGCGCCGACAGCAGCGCCATCGCCTCGACGCCGAGTTCCGGCGGCGCCGAGCCGCTGCGCAACGCCATGTCCTCGGCCAGCACTTCGACCAGCGCCTGGATGTCGCCGCGGCGCTCGCGCAGCGCCGGCACCCGGATCGGCAGCACGTTCAGGCGATAGAACAGGTCTTCGCGGAACTTGCCCTCGCGCACCAGCGCCGTCAGGTCGCGCGAGGTCGCGGCAATGACCCTGGCGTCGAACGCGATCACCTTGTTGGAACCCAGCGCCTCGATCTCGCCTTCCTGCAGCGCCCGCAGCAGCTTGGGCTGCAGGCTCAGCGGCATGTCGCCGATCTCGTCCAGGAACAGCGTGCCGCCGTCGGCCAGCTTGAACTTGCCCTGCCGGCCCTTGCGGTCCGCGCCCGTGAAGGCGCCTGGAGCGACACCGAAGAACTCCGCCTCCAGCAGCGTGTCCGGAATGGCCGCGATATTCACGCTGACCAGGGGCCCGGCGGCGCGCGCCGATGCGGCGTGGATCGCGTGGGCCAGCAGCTCCTTGCCGGTGCCGGTCTCGCCCAGCAGCAGTACCGGGCTGTTCGATTGCGCCGCGCGCCGTGCCTGCCGTTTCACTTCGACCGCGGCCGGGCTGGCGCCGACGAAGCTGGCCAGCGTGTACTTGTTGCGGCGCTGGCTGGCCAGTTCGCGCCGGGCGTCGTCGAGATCGCGCTGCAGGTGCGCGAACTTGCTGATCAGCGGCTGCAGCGTGGTTTCCGGGTGGTCGAACAGCACGATGCCGATGGCGCCGATCAGCTCGTTGCTCTGTTCGTCGCGCAGCGGGATCCGGCTGACCACGAAGGTGCCGGCCCGGTTCGTCAACAAGTCGATCAGCACCGGCTGGCCGGTCTCCAGCACCTTGCGCATCTGGGTGTTGGGAATGACGTCTTCGACCATGTGGCCGACGAACTGGTCGACCGACGTGAAGCCCAGCGCCGGCAGGAATCGCTGGTAGCCTTCGTTCACCCAGACGATGCGGCCACTGCGGTCGACCAGGAACATGCCCTGGCTGACGCTGGAGAACAGCTGGAACATCGAGCGCGCCGCCAGCGCCAGGATGCTCTGGCCGTCGCGCGGCAGGGTGTCGTCTTGCATCCCGCGATGGTAGCGAGTCCGGCCGCGCCGGGACGGCTAGGCCAGCCTGCGCTTCGAACGGTAGGCCATGGCGCGCGGAACGATCAGCACCGCCAGGATCACCACGATCATGGTGATGGACATCGGCCGCTGCAGGAACACCATCGCGCTGCCCTCGCCGATCGAGACGGCATTGCGCAGTTGCGCTTCCGCCAGCGGGCCCAGGATCATGCCGACGACGACGGGCGCGGTCGGGAAGTCGAAGCGCCGCATCAGCACGCCGACCACGCCGATGCCGTATAGCAGCACCAGGTCGAAGGCGCTCTGGCGCATGCCGTAGGCGCCGACCGTCGAGAAGATCAGGATGCCGGCATACAGCTGCGGCTTGGGGATCTTCAGCAGCTTCACCCACAGGCCCACCATCGGCAGGTTCAGCACCAGCAGCATCACGTTGCCGATGTACAGCGAAGCGATCAGCGCCCAGACCAGGTTGGCCGAGGTGGTGAACAGCTGCGGGCCGGGCTGGATGCCGTAGTTCTGGAACGCGCCCAGCAGGATCGCCGTGGTGTTGGAGGTCGGGATGCCGAGCGTCAGCAACGGGATCAGCGCCGTGGTCACGGTCGCATTGTTCGAGGCTTCTGGGCCGGCCACGCCTTCGATCGCGCCTTTGGTGCCGAACTCGGCAAGGTCCTCGCCCTTGGCCAGCTTCTTTTCCATCGCGTAGCTCAGGAAGGTCGGGATCTCGGTGCCGCCGGCCGGAATGCAGCCGAACGGCGCGCCGATGGCGGTGCCACGCAACCAGGCCGGGACCGAGCGCTTCCAGTCGCGGCTGGTCATATGGACGCGGGTCAGGCGGTGCTGGGTCTCGACGACCCGGCCTTCGTACAGAGCCGCGTACATCACTTCGGCCACGGCGAACAGGCCCACCGCCACCAGCACGATCTCGATCCCGTCCAGCAGTTCCGGCACCCCCAGCGTGTAGCGGGCCTGGCCTGAAATCTGGTCCAGCCCGATCAGGCCGATCGCCAGTCCGATGAACAGCGACACGATGCCGCGCAGCGCGCTCTTGCCCAGCACTGCGCTCACCGTGGTGAAGGCCAGCACCATCAGCAGGAAATACTCCGGCGGGCCGAGCTTGACGGCGAAGTCCGCCACGTAGGGCGCGAACAGCGTGACGATGACGGTGGCGATGGTGCCGGCCACGAACGAGCCGATGGCGGAGGTCGCCAGCGCCGCGCCGGCGCGCCCGCTCTTGGCCATCTTGTTGCCCTCCATCGCCGTCACCATGCTGGCGGTCTCGCCCGGCGTGTTCAGCAGGATCGAGGTGGTCGAGCCGCCATACATGGCGCCGTAATAGATGCCGGCGAAAAAGATCATGGAGGCGGTGATGTCCACCTTGGCCGTGATCGGCAGCAGCATCGCCACGGCCACCGCCGGGCCGATCCCCGGCAGCACGCCGATCGCCGTGCCCAGGGCGCAGCCCACCAGGCACCACAGCAGGTTGCTGATGCTCAGCGCCGAGGCGAAGCCGCCCATCAATGAGTTGAAAATGTCCATGTCAGCCTCCGCAGAGCCGCCTCAAGGAGGCTGAAGTCCCCTCGGGGGGCAGCGAACAAATGTGAGCGTGGGGGTCGTTATTCATAACCACCCGGTCGAAGTGAGACCTGGCAGGTTGATCGCCAGGAACTGGGTGAAGGTCCAGAACACGGGCGCCGAAATCGCCAGCCCGGTGACGACATCGGTGGCCAGCACGCGCGGCCGGCCGGCGGCCTCGCCGGCGGCGCGGCGCAGGCCCTGCACTGCCAGCACGTAGCACAGCATGCAACTCATGATGAAGCCGATGGTGGTGATGAGCGCCGCGTTGGCCAGCAGGCCGGCCGTCACCCAGGCGAAGCCCTGCCAGTAGCCGCGCCGGGCGCCCGAGGGTTCGTCGAGCTCACGAAACCCCGTGGTCCGTGCTTCGACGATCAGCAGCATGCCGCACAGGGCGAGCACGCCGGCCACCGCCCACGGCAGGAAGTTGGGCCCGATGCCGCCGTAGCCGGCCGCCGAGGGGATCGAGATCGCGCCGGCCGCCAGCGCGAGCGCCGTCAGCAGCACGCCGGCGCCCACCAGGGTCTGGGGCAACGAGGGGTGGTGTTGTTGTGTCATGGTCTGGACCTCGCTGGAGGACGAAAAAACGCCCGGAGGATCCGGGCGTTCGCAGTGCAGGGTCTGGCCGCAGCTCAGACCATGCCGGACTTCACCATGGTGGCGCGCAGGCTGGCGAACTCGTCGTCGACGAACTTGTCGAAGGCGGCGCCGGTGAGCAGGGCCGGCGTCCAGTCGTTCTTCTGCAGCGATTCCTGCCACGACCTGGTCTTCACGGCGGCCACCACCATGTCGGTCAGCGCCTTGCGCTGCGGCTCGGTGATGCCGGGCGCGCCGTAGACGCCGCGCCAGTTGCCGATCTCGACGTTGATGCCCTGCTCCTTGAGCGTCGGCACGTTGACGCCCTTCAGGCGGGTGCCCGAAGTGACGGCGATGGCCTTCATCTTGCCGGTGTTGATGTACTCGGCGAACTCGCTGTAGCCGCTGCCGCCGACCGTGACGTTGCCGCCCAGGACGGCAGCGGTGGCCTCGCCGCCGCCGCGGAAGGCGACATAGTTGATCTTGGCCGGGTCGACGCCGACTTCGCGCGCGATCATGGCGGCGGCGATGTGCTCGGTGGAGCCGCGCGATCCGCCGCCCCACTTGACGCTGCCCGGGTCCTTCTTCAGCTGCGCGATCACGTCGGCCATGGTCTTCATCGGTGAGTTGGCCGGCAGCACGAACACGTTGTATTCGCTGGTGATGCGCGCGATCGGCGTGACCTGCGACAGGTTGACCGGGGGCTTGCCGGTGATGATGCCGCCCAGCATCACGGCGCCCATCACCATCATCGCGTTCGGATCGCCCTTGGCGCTGTTGATGAACTGCGCCAGGCCCAGCGCGCCGGCCGCGCCGCCCTTGTTGTCGAAGGTCACGCTGTCGGCCACCTTGGCTTCCTGCAGCGCCTTGCCAAGCGCCCGGCCGGTGGTGTCCCAGCCGCCACCCGGGTTGGCCGGAATCATCATCTTGACGTTGACCGCCGCCAGCGCCGCCAGCGGAAAGCTGCCGGTCGCGGCCAGCGCGGCCAGGGATTTGAGGAAGGTGTCACGACGCATTGGGTCTCCTTGGATTGTTCAGGTGGCGCTCAGGTTCGACCCGGCGATCATGCGCCGGTTGCCTGTCAAACGGCTGTCCGGCGCATTGGGGAAACTACTAGAGTCGAGTCAGCCACTAAGCTTGGGCCACCGATGAACCTGCTGCTGGTCGAAGACGATCCCTCCATGCGCAATACCCTCGAGCGCGCGCTGTCGCGCCGCGGCATGCGGGTGGAAAGCTGCGCCGACGGCCGCGACGCACTGGCGCTGTGGCGGGCGCGGCCGCCGGACGTCGTGGTGCTGGACCTGAGCCTGCCCGGGCTGGACGGCCTGCAGGTGTTGGAGCAGGCCCGGCGCTCGCGGCTGGCGACGCCGGTGCTGATCCTGACCGCCCGCGGCACCGTCGGCGACCGGGTGATCGGCCTGAACAGCGGCGCCGACGACTACCTGCCCAAGCCGTTCGACCTGGACGAACTGGAGGCCCGGCTGCGCGCGCTGGTCCGGCGCCAGCCGGGCGCGGCAGCGGCGGCCGGCGCGGGGCCGGTGGTGGCCGGCGCGCTGCGGTACGAGAGAGACAGCGGCGCGGTCTATTTCCGCGACCAGGTGCTGGAACTGACGCCGCGCGAGTCGGCGCTGCTGCAGGCGCTGATGGCGCGGCCCGGCCACGCGGTGTCCAAGGAGCGTCTGTTCGAGCTGGTGTTCCCGGGCGAGAGCGACGTGCAGTACGAAGCGATCGAGGTGGTGGTCTACCGGCTGCGCAAGAAGCTGGCGCACACCGGCACGTCGCTGATGACATTGCGCGGACTGGGCTACCTGCTCAAGACCACATGCGAGGTGTGAGCGGCGACGGGCCGCCCCGAGACGCGAAGGCCCCCCTGGGGGGCAGCGCAGCGGCCCAGGCCGCAAGCGTGGGGGCCACTGTCTCGCTCAGGACGTATCTGCTGCTGGGCATCCTGCTGCCGGTGATCGTGCTGATCGGCGTCAACAGCGTCAGCCTGTACTCGCAGGCGCTGGCCGCGGTGAACACCGCGTACGACCGCACGCTGCTGGCGTCGGCCAAGACCATCGGCGAGCAGCTCGATGTCGAGGGCTACGACGAACTGGCGCAACTGCGCGCGACAGTGCCGTATTCGGCGCTGGAGGCCTTCGAAGCCGACAACCGCAGCCGGCTGTTCTACCGGGTCTCCAACCTGCACGGCGAGATGGTCTCGGGCTTCGCCGAACTGCCGTTCTGGCGCGGCACGCTGCCCCAGCGCCCGCCCTACGCGGCGCTGGTGGACTTCTACGACGCGCGCTTTCGTGACGACGATGTGCGGGTGGCGGTGCTGCTGCAGCCGGTGACCAGCGCCAACGGCCGCGGCATGGCGGTGGTGCAGGTGGCCGAGACGCTGGAGCTGCGCCGCTCGCTGGCGCGCCAGATCCTGATCGACACGATCTGGCGCCAGGCGCTGCTGGTGGCGGTGATCGCATTGGTCGCCGCGATCGTGGTGCAGCGCGCGACCCGGCCGGTGCGCTCGCTCAGCGGCGTGCTGCGGGCGCGGGCCGAAGGCGACCTGACGCCGATCGCCGCCCCGCACGCGCCGCGCGAGCTGCTGCCGCTGGTGGACGCCACCAACCAGGTGATGGCCCGGCTGGCCCTGCTGCTGGACAACCAGAAGCGCTTCGTGCGCGACACGGCGCATCAATTGCGCACGCCGCTGGCGGTACTCAAGACCCAGGTGCAGTCGGCGCTGCGCGGCGACGTCGAGCCGCGCCAGGCGCTGCTGGAGATCAACTGCACGGTGGAGCGCGCCACCGCGCTGGCCAACCAGATGCTGTCGCTGGCCAAGGTCGAACAGCTGCGCCAGCAGCCCGGCACCGGCGTCAACGACCTGGCCGCGCTGACCCGTTCGGTGGCGCTGGAGCTGTCGCCGCTGATCGCCGCCAAGGACCTGGACTTCGACATCACGACCGTCGCCGCGCCGGTGCGCTCGCACGAGTGGATGCTCAACGAGCTGGTGCGCAACCTGCTGCACAACGCCATCAAGCACACGCCGCAAGGCGGCATGCTGTGGCTGCGGCTGGTGGCGGATGCGCGCTACGCCGCCCTCACCGTCTCCGACAGCGGGCCAGGCATCGGCGAGGAATTACGGTCGCGGCTGTTCCAGCCGTTCTCGGCCGGCGACGTCGGCAGCGGCTCGGGTCTGGGGCTGGCGATCTGCCAGGAGATCGTGCTGGCGCTGGGCGGCTCGATCACGCTGGAAAACCGCGAACTCCATGGGCGTATTTCCGGCCTCGATGCAACGGTGCGGCTGCCGCTGGCCCACAATGGCTCCTGAATGGACAAACTGCGCGTCGACAAATGGCTGTGGGCAGCCCGCTTCTACAAGACCCGATCGCTGGCCACCGAGGAGATCGGCAAGGGCCGGGTCGAGGTCAATGGCGCCGAGGTCAAGCCGGCGCGCGAGCTCAAGGCGGGCGACACCGTCACCCTGCGCCAGGGTCCTGTCACCCGCACCGTGGTGGTCAAGGGCCTGTCGGGCATGCGCGGCCCGGCGCCGGCGGCGCAGCAGCTCTATGAAGAAACCGCCGACAGCCTGAAGGCGCGCCAGCAGGCGGCCGAACAGCGCCGGCTCTCGCCGGAGCCGGCCCACACGATCGAGCACGGCCGTCCGACCAAGCGCGGCCGGCGCGAACTCGACGACGCCAGGAGCTGGGGCGACCGCTGGAGCGCCTCGATCGACGAATAGCAATTTGTCATCCCCGCGCAGGCGGGGATCCAGAGCTTTCAGGGTGGACGCAGCGCTTCTTCGTGTCGCATCGGGTTTGCATCCAAAGCCAGATGCGAACGCCCTGGGTCCCCGCCTGCGCGGGGACGACGAAGTTTCCTCTTCCTGATCGACAGTCCCCGCATTCATTGCGTCTGGATCCCGGCTCGGGGGCCGGGATGAAAGCCGCTGTCGCCTTCGGGCTTTCACTATGCGCGGACTGCCGGGCAAGTGGTCTACTTCTTGCTCCCCTCGCAGAACCCGTTCCAGGAGACACCATGAAGTCGAAACTACTCTGGGCCGGCGCCCTTGCCGCCAGCCTCGCATTCGCCGGAGCCGCGCAGGCCCAGCAGTTCTTCCGCATCGGCACCGGCGGCACCGCCGGCACCTACTACCCGGTGGGCGGCATGATCGCCAATGCCGTGTCGCAACCCGGCAAGATCATCGCCACCGCGCAGGCCACCAACGGCTCGCTGGCCAACGTCAACGGCGTTGCCAGCGGCTCGATGGAAGCGGGCTTCTCGCAGTCCGACGTCGCCACCTGGGCCTACACCGGCACCGGCGCCTTCGAAGGCAAGCCCAAGGTCACCGACCTGCGCATGATCGCCAACCTCTACCCCGAAAGCATCCACCTGGTGGTCAAGAAAGGCTCGGGCATCAAGTCCGTCGCCGACCTCAAGGGCAAGCGCGTCGCGCTCGACGAGCCGGGCTCGGGCACGCTGATCGACGCCCGCATGGTGCTGGCCGCCTACGGCGTGAAGGAATCGGACATCAAGCCGGAGTACATCAAGCCCAACCAGGCCGGCGACAAGCTCAAGGACGGCGCGCTCGACGCCTTCTTCTTCGTCGGCGGCTCACCGGCCGGCGCGATCGCCGAACTGGCCTCCAGCGGCGCCGGCATCGAACTGATCCCGCTGGCCGGGGCCCAGGCCGAGGCCCTGCGCAAGGCTAGCCCGTTCTTCGCCGTCGACAACATCGCCGCCGGCACCTACAAGGACGTGCCCGCGGTGCAGACGCTGGCCGTCGGCGCCCAGCTGGTGACCAACGCCAAGGTGGACACCGAGACCGTCTACCAGATCACCAAGGCCCTGTACAGCGACGCGGCGCAGAAGGCACTGCAGGCCGGCCATGCCAAGGGCAAGTTCATCACCAAAGAGAACGCCGTGCAGGGCGTCGGCATCCCCTACCATCCGGGCGCCGAGAAGTTCTACCGGGAAGCGGGACTGATCAAGTAAGCCCGCCGCGGGCCTGGACGAAGGGAGGCTGGCCCTCCCTTTTTTTTGTGTTTCACGAGGAAGCCGATGTCAGAGCCCACGAGCACGCTGGACGAGAAGAAGCTGCAGGAACTGGAGGAAAAGTTCGATCCGGAGATGCGCTTCCGCCCGGTGGTGCCGCCGGCGTCGCAGATCGTCAAGTGGCTGCTGATCGCGCTGTCCTGCTTCCACTACTACACGGCGGGCTTCGGCCTGCTGCGCGAGACCACCCACCGCGGCGTGCACCTGGCCTTCGTGCTGGGCCTGATCTTCCTGGTGTTCGCGGCCAGCAAGAAGTCGCTGAACCAGCCCGCGCGCCCCAGCCTGCTGCGCCCGGGCGGCGTGCCGCTGGTGGACTGGCTGCTGGGACTGGCCTGCGCCGCCAGCGTGCTGTACATCCCCTGGGTGTTCGATGACCTGGCGTTTCGCGTCGGCAACCCCGACCTGTCGGACGTGGTCATGGGCACCATCCTGTTCCTCACGCTGCTGGAGGCGACGCGCCGCGCGATGGGTTGGCCGCTGCCGCTGATCGCGATCGGCTTCACGGTCTACGCACTGGGCGGCCGCTACTTCCCCGGCCTGCTGCAGCACGCCGGCGCCAGCTGGAGCCAGATGATCAACCACCAGTACCTCACCAGCCAGGGCATCTACGGCGTGGCGGTGGGCGTGGTGGCGACTTACGTCTTCCACTTCGTGCTGTTCGGCGTGATGGCCACCCGCATCGGCCTGGGCCAGTTGTTCCTGGACCTGGCGGCCAGCGTGGCCGGCCGCTACGCCGGCGGCCCGGCCAAGGTCAGCGTGTTCGGCTCCGCCATGTTCGGCATGCTCAGCGGCTCCTCGGTGGCCAATGCGGTCACCGTCGGTTCTCTCACCATCCCGGCGATGATTCGCGTCGGCTACCGCCGCGAATTCGCCGCCGCCGTCGAAGCAGCGTCGTCGACCGGCGGCCAGATCACGCCGCCGGTGATGGGCGCGGCCGCCTTCCTGATGGTGGAATTCCTCAACGTCTCCTACCAGACCATCATTGCCGCCGCCATCGTGCCGGCCTTCATGCACTTCTTCGGCGTCTTCATGCAGGTGCACTTCGAGGCCAAGCGGTTCGGCCTGCGCGGCCTGACCGACGAGGAAATGCCCAGGCTGAAAGAGTCGCTGCGCCAGCGCTGGCCCACGCTGATCCCGCTGGTGCTGCTGATCGCCATCCTGGTGTCCGGCCGCACGCCCTACCTGGCCGCCTTCACCGGCATCTCTTCGTGCGCGATCGTCGGGCTGACCACCCGCACCAGCGGCAACGGCGTGAAGAACTGGGCGCTGATGATCGCGCTGCACCTGATCCTGGGCCTGATCGCCTTCGCCGACCTGGGGCAGCAGAGCGAATGGATCAAGCTGGGCCTGTTCGCCGCGGCCATCGCGCTGGCGCTGGCCGGCTGGCTGCTGGGGGGAGTCACGGGCCGGATCCACCACCGGGTGCTGGTCGAGGCCTTCGAGACTGGCGCCAAGTACGCGTTGGCTGTTGGCGCCGCCGCCGCCACGGTGGGCATCGTGATCGGCGTGGTCACGCTGACCGGCGTCGGCTTCAAGATCAGCTACATCATCACGACCTGGGCCGCGGCGATTGCCGGCGGCCTGTCGAGCGTCATCCCCACCGCCTTCGCCAGCACCCAGGGCCTGACGCTGTTCGCGGCGCTCGTGATGACCGGGGTGGTCTGCATCCTGATGGGATGCGGCATCCCCACCACCGCCAACTACATCATCATGGTGACCGTGGCGGCGCCCACGCTGGTGCAGTTGGGAGTGCAGCCGCTGGTGGCGCACTTCTTCGTCTTCTACTACGGCGTGCTGGCCGACATCACGCCGCCGGTGGCGCTGGCGGCCTATGCGGCCGCCGGCATGGCGGGCAGCGACCCGTTCAAGACCGGCAACATGGCGTTCCGGCTCGGGCTGGCCAAGGTGCTGGTGCCCTTCGTGTTCGTGTTCTCGCCCTCGCTGCTGCTGGTCGCCAAGGGCTTCACCTGGTACGACTTCAGCGTGACCTTCGTCGGCTGCGTGCTGGGCATCACGGTGCTCGCTGCGGCGCTGAGCAAGTTCTTCCTGGTGGAACTCAAGCGCTGGGAGCAACTGCTGTGCGTGGGTGCGGCGCTGCTGCTGATCGCGCCTGGCCTGACCGTGACGCTGGTCGGCGCGGCGCTGGCGTTGCCGGTGCTGTTGCGGCAACTGGCGGCCTGGAAGCTCGCCAATGCGGCGCCGCCGACGCCCGCCTGACAGGCCCGTCGGAGCGCTCCGTCCCGGCTTGTAGGCAAGCCGCGCAGCTGCGCCCAGACCCCGGTGCCGGCCAGGCGCGCCAGCTAACCCTTGCCCTTGCGCTCGCGGGAGCGCCGCACCTGCCGGCTCTGGGCCTTGCGCTCGACCTGTCGATCCTGTTCCTTGCGCAGGCGCTGCCGGCGCACGCTGATCAACTTGGCGATGCCGAAGGCGATGGCGAACGCCAGGGCGCCGATGAGGAATCCGGACAGGCTGGGAATCATCGCCCTATCGTACCCATCCGTCGCAGTCCCGCGACAGCCGCGCCATCGACCCGGGCCGCAGGGAGTCCCAGGTGGGACAATCCCGCAGTGGATAAACAGAACGACAGCATCGACTCGCTCTTCGGCGAAGCCAGGGGCGAATCGCCCACCGAGCTCGCGGCCGCGATGGCGCCACCGGCGGCGGCCGGGCACTTCGACGAACTGCGCGGCGGCGTCTCCAGCCCGCTGCCGGCGGCGGAACTGTCGCAGCAGGAGGTGGCGCCCCATGCGCCGCCCACGCCCGAGTGGTCGCGCTTCTTCGAGCACCTGGGCCACGACGGCTTCGCCGACCTGAACCGGCGCACCGCCAACCTGGAGCGCCAGATCCGCGACAACGGCGTCACCTACAACGTCTACGCGGAAGCCGACGGCCCGCAGCGGCCCTGGTCGCTGGACCTCTTCCCCCTGATCATCACGTCGCAAAGCTGGCAGCAGATCGAGACCGGCGTGCTGCAGCGGGTCAAGCTGCTGGACGCCATCATGGCCGACGTCTACGGCCCGCAGACGCTGCTGGCCGGCAACCTGCTGCCGCCGGCGCTGGTGCACGGCCATCCCGGCTACCTGCGGGCGATGCACGGGATGCGGCCGGCCGCCGACACTCACCTGCACATCACGGCCTTCGACCTCGCGCGCGGGCCCGACGGCCGCTGGTGGGTGGTGTCGCAGCGCACCCAGGCGCCCTCGGGCCTGGGCTACCTGCTGGAAAACCGGCTGGTCACCTCGCGATTGTTCCCCGAGGCCTTCCAAAACCTCAACGTTCAGCGGCTGGCCGCCAGTTACCGCGCGCTGATCGACGGCATCAAGCAGATGTGCCCGACGCAGGACGAGCCTCGAATCGTGCTGCTGACACCGGGGCCGTACAACGAAACCTATTTCGAGCACGCCTACCTGGCGCGCTACCTGGGCCTGACACTGGTCGAGGGCAGCGACCTGACGGTGCGCGACCAGAGCCTGTACCTCAAGACGCTCAAGGGCCTGGAGCCGGTGCACGGGCTGATCAAGCGGCTGGACGACGAGTTCCTCGACCCGCTGGAGCTGCGCAGCGATTCGCGCCTGGGCGTGCCCGGCCTGCTGCAGGTGATCCGGGCCGGCAACGTGCTGGTGGCCAATGCGCCGGGCTCGGCCTTTCTGGAGTCGACCGCGCTGCTGGGCTTCCTGCCGGCGCTGTCGCGCCACCTGCTCCAGGAAGAACTGGAACTGCCGTCGCTGGCAACCTGGTGGTGCGGCGAACGCGCGGCCATGGAAGCGGCGCTGCCGCAACTGGGCGAGCGCGTGATCAAACCGACCTATGCCAGCCCCGGCACCGGCGCGGTGCTGGGCAAGTCGCTGTCGCGGCGCGAACGCGACGAATGGGCCGGCCGCATCGTGCGCGAGAGCGACGAGTCAACCTTGCAGGCCTACGTGCCGCTGTCGCAGATGCCGACCTGGCGCAGCAGCCGCGGCGCCGCTTCGTCAAGCTCGGGACGGGACGACCGGATCCTGCCGCGCTCGCTGATGCTGCGGGTGTTCGCGGTGTCCGATGGCCCACGCTCCTGGCATGTGTTGCCCGGCGGCCTGACCCGGCTGGCCGGCGCGGAGCTCGACATCGCGTCGATGCAGCGCGGCGGCAGTAGCGCCGACACCTGGGTCATGACGCAAGGCGAAGTCGACCCGACCAGCCTGCTGCAGCACGACCAGCCGGCGGCGACGGTGTCGCACCGCGCCCGCAGCACCACCACCAGCCGCGCCGCCGAGAACCTGTTCTGGCTGGGGCGATACACCGAGCGGACCGAGAACACCACGCGGCTGGCGCGCCTCACGCTGGAGAGCCTCAACGGCGAAGACCAGAACTCGCAGCCGCTGCTGGCCTGGCTGGGCGAACTGGCTGCCGGCCACGCGCTGGTGCTGCCGGCCGTGCCGCCGCCGGCCCAGTCCCGGCGCGTGTTCGAACGCTCGCTGATCTGCGCCTTGGGCGACCCGGAACAGCACAGCGTCGGCTACAACCTGCACGGCCTGCGCAACGCCGCTTCGGCCGTGCGCGAGCGCCTCTCGCTGGAGCAGTGGAACGGCATCGTGCGCGCCGAGGAACAGTTCCTGGTGGAATGCGCCTGCTTCAACGACCAGGGCGACTATTCCTCGGTGGACGCGCTGCGCTCGCTGGAAAACCTGTCGGGCCACACGGCGGCAATGACCGGCGCCCAGACCGACCGCATGACGCGCGACGACGGCTGGCGCCTGCTGTCCAGCGGCCGGCACCTGGAGCGGCTGGGCTTCCTGGCCTCGGCGCTGGCCCATGCGTTCGAGACCGGCGCCGTGTTCGACGAAGGTGGCTTCGAGGCGCTGATCGCCCTGTTCGACAGCACCATCACCTTCCACGCGCAATACCAGCAGCGGCACGACATCCCGGCACTGCTCGACCTGCTGGTGCTGGACCGCGACAACCCGCGCTCGCTCGGCTGGGTGGCGCAGACATTGCGCGGACGGCTGGCCAAGCTGGCCGGCAGCGCGCCGGGCAAGATGCCCGAGATCGCGCTGACGGTCCCCGACCCCGAAGCCTGGTCGCTGGACGCGATCTGCGAGCGCGACGCCGACGGCCACTACGCGAACCTGGTCGAGCTGCTGGCGCAATGCAGCGAAGCCGCCTACAAGCTGTCCGACGACATCGGCGCACGCTACTTCACCCATTCCGGCGAAGCCCGCCACAGCATCGGCGCATAGGAAAACCGCGACCATGTTGCTGCGCGTCACCCACGAAACCGCTTACGACTACGTGCCGCCGGTCAAGACCGCGCAGCACATGGCGCACCTCAAGCCCCGCCACGACGGGCAGCAGCAGGTTCTCAGCCACAGCCTGACCATCACGCCGGCGCCGGCGCAGCAGAGCGAGACCACCGACATTTACGGCAACGCGCGCGCCTTCTTCAGCCTGGCCGGCGCCCATGACGAACTGATGGTGGTCGCCGACAGCGTGGTCTCCACCCGCGACGAGGCCGCGCCGCTGCGCAGCCTGCCGTGGGAAACGGTGCGCGAGCGCATGCGCTACCACCGCAAGGCGGCCTGGGACCCGGCCAGCGAGTTCGTCTTCGCCTCGCCCTATGTGCCGCGCCACGAGAACTTCCTGGCCTATGCGCGGCCCTGCTTCGCGCCCGGCCGGCCGGTTTGGGAAGCAGCCAGCGAGCTGATGGAGCGCATCCACCACGACTTCGACTACGAGACCGAGGCCACCGACGTCAGCACACCGGCGCTGGAGGCGCTGGAGCTGCGCAAGGGCGTGTGCCAGGACTTCGCGCACATCATGCTGGGTTGCCTGCGCAGCCTGGGCCTGCCGGCGCGCTACGTCAGCGGCTACCTGCTGACCCAACCGCCGCCGGGCAAGCCCCGGCTGGTGGGCAGCGACGCATCGCACGCCTGGGTCTCCGTCTACCTGCCGGGAGACGACCGGGCCGGCGGCGTCTGGGCCGACCTCGACCCGACCAACGACCGGATGCCGGGCGAGGACTACGTCCGGCTGGCGCTGGGGCGCGACTACTCCGACGTCTCGCCGATCCGCGGCGTGATCCACGGCGGCGCCAACCACACGCTGCGGGTGGCCGTCACGGTGTCACCGGTGGATGCCGCCCCCGGCGCCTAGCTCCTACAATTCGCTCCCCACCCCCCGAGCAAGCTTGGGGACAGACCTTCGGCCGCGTCGCCGACATTTCAGGAGCCCCCCATGAGCGTTTACGACAAATTGCAGGACCAGGGCATCACGCTGCCGCCGGTGGCGACTCCGGCGGCCGCCTACGTGCCGTTCGTGCGGACCGGCAACCTCATCTTCCTGTCCGGCCACATCGCCAAGAAAGACGGCAAGGCCTGGGTCGGGCAGCTGGGCAAGAACATGAGCACCGACGAGGGCAAGCACGCCGCCCGCGCCATCGCCATCGACCTGATGGGCACCCTGCATGCCGCCGTCGGCGACCTGAACAAGGTCAAGCGCATCGTCAAGCTGATGAGCCTGGTCAACTCCACCGCCGACTACACCGAGCAGCACCTGGTGACCAACGGCGCCAGCGAGCTGCTGGGCATCGTCTTCGGCGAGGCCGGCCTGCACGCGAGAAGTGCGTTCGGGGTGGCGCAGATCCCGATGGGCGCCTGCGTCGAGATCGAGCTGATCGCCGAAGTGGCCTGATCGCGTCTGCGGCATCACGGGCCGGCGATCGCTTGTAGCGCGCAAGATGGCCGCACAAGGCGGCGAGACTTCCGTAAGGCGGCGGCGCGCGCCGTCCACGAAGGATCCGGAGGACTTATGGGCTTGTTGAGCCGGCGATGTCCTGCTTGCGTGCGACACCCAGCGGCATGAGCGCGAACACCAGCAGCATCGCCAGGTACACGCTGCCCGAAACTGGATCCCGGCCGGCAATGTACTCAGCAACGGACCGCTCTGCCAGTGCCGCCGCGAGCAGGAGCTCCGCCGCCAGCGCGAGGCCGAGCGCGGAAAAGCCCACCCGCAGGCGAACGGATCTGTCTGCGGGCACGGCAAAACGGCGCACGATGAAACGGGCAGCGAACAGGATGACGACGAACTGGATCGGCATTTCGAGCAGCTCCGCGACCCGCGCTCCCATGCGCGGAACGAGGAACGGCACGCGGATCATTCCCAGCAGGAAGCCAGCGCCGAAGACCAGCGCAAAGTAGGCGGCAGCGGGCTTGAAGATCTTCATGGGCGACGCCAGCTTAGCGCGCCGGCTGCGCCGCCCCGCCCATGCCGCGCAGCGCCGGATAGGGATTGACCGGCTCGCCCTTCCACCACTGCCGCTCGGGCCCGAGCACGAACACCGCGAAGTGCAGGTGCGGCGCTTCGGGCGAAGCGTTGCCGCTGCTGCCGACATAGCCGATCAAGTCGCCGCGCTTGAGCTCCATGCCCTCCTTCAGGCCATCGGCATAGCGATCCAGGTGGGCGTAGTAATAGGCCAGCCGCGACTGCGGGTCGAACTGGTAAGCAGTGATCCCGCCCGGCACGCTGTGGAACAGCTTGACCAGCTTGCCGTCGTCGACGGCGAACACCTTCGTGCCCCGCGCCGCCATGATGTCGATCGCCTCGTGCTTGCGGGCGCCGCGGCCCTGTTCGTAGTTGTCGCGCAGCGCGTGCGGCGCGATGCCCTCGACCGGGATGATGGGACGCCGCTGCGCCAGCAAGGCAGCGCCGTCGCTGGCGAACTGTTGCGAGGCGCTGTTGTCCAATGGAGCCGTCGTCACCTGCGGCTGGTCCGGCGGCTCGGCGGGCGGCTGCGCAGCGGCCGCTGGCTGCTCGCGGCCGCACGCCGTGGCCAGCAGCAGCAGCGCCAGCGCGCCGGCGCGCCGGAGCGCTTCAGTCCTGCACATCGACCGGCACGCCCGGCTTGACCAGGCTGGCCAGCCGCAGCACGTCCCAATTGGTCAGGCGCACGCAACCGTTGGTATCCACCCGCGCCATGCGCGACGGCTCGTTGGTGCCATGGATGCCCCAGTGCGGCTTGCTCAGGCCCAGCCACATCACGCCGACCGGGTTGTTGGGCCCAGCCGGCAACTGGGTCTTGACGTCGGTCGGCTTGGTGCCCTTGAGCAGCTGCGGGTTGTAGGTGAATTGCGGATTCTTCACCTCGCTGGTGATCTTCAGCCGGCCGACCGGCAGCGGATCGTCGGCGCCGCCGAAGCTGACCGGAAAGCCCGCCAGCACCTTGTCCTGCGCGCCCAGCACGTAGAGCATCTTGTCGCCCTTGTCGATCCGCACGGAGACCGCCGGGCCGGCCGGCTTCACGCCGCCTGCGACATCCGGCACGACGATCATGTCGCCGGCGCTGAGCGGTCGGCCGCGGTTCAGTTCGGCCAGCAGCTTCGGCGCCAGGTGGAAGCGCTCGGCCAGCGCCTCCTGCATCGACTCGTAGCCCAGCGCTGCCAGCTTGCCCTTCTCCATCGGGTCGAGCGGCAGCTTCTCGTAGGGACCGGCCACGTCGGCGTCCGTCAGCGTGTAGGTGGTGAAGGGCGGCGCCGCGTTCTCCTGCAGCGCGACCCAGGTGCCGGCGTCGATCCGGCCGCTGGTGGGAAGGCCGCGCGCCAGCTGGAAGGCGGCGACGGCGCGCTGCATGTTGCTGCTGAAGAGGCCGTCGATCTCGCCGGGCGTGAACCAGGCCCGATCCAGCAGGACCTGCGCCCGCACGACGGCGGCGCCCCTGAAACCTGGCGCCAGCTTCGGCGTGGCGCTGTCGCCATTGAGCGTGGCCGCGTGGGCGGCGGCGTCGGCCGGCACCGCCGCAGCGGCCTTCCTCGACGCCGGGGCGCTCTTGCGATAGGTCGCGGCATTCGCTGGCGTTGTGGCGAACGTCGCAAGCGTGCAAGCGACGGCGAGCAGCGCGAGGGCGAAGCGGCGCTGGAACGGAGCAGGAGTCAGATGGGGCATGAAGGATCGATCGAGGTGGACCTATCACCCTACCCCAATGTTGCGCAGCTGGCTGTCGGCTTGCGCCGACGGCGAAGGTCAGTACTTCACCTGGCCGGCGGGGGGTCGAGGCCGAACGTAATAGTTGTCGAACTCGCCCCGATCGACCAGCCGGAAGCCGTGGCGCAGGTAGAAGCGGTTGGATGCGCTGTCGCGCAGCGCTCCGACGCGCAGCGGCAGCACCGCCGCGTCCGCTTCGGCGAACACCAGCGCAAGGACTGCGGCTCCGATGCCCAGGCCCTGCGAGCCGGGCTGGACGTACAGGTGATCGAGCAGCAACTCGCCATCCTGGGGCTTGATCACGACGAAACCCACGCGCTCGCCGCCGGACAGGACGTGACGCGTGTGTTGCGCCGAAAAGCCGGACACGAAGCGCTCCCTCGCGCGCACCGGGTCGAAGCGCCCGATGCGCTCCAGGCTCTCGCGCATGGCGTCGATGCGCAGGGCGACCAGCGCGTCGAGATCGGACGGCGCGACCGCAATGAGGGTGACGTCCGGCTGCACGCGGCCCCCTCTTGCCTTATTCCACCCGCTCGATGCCGGTCGGCTTGAACCCGAGGTCGGCGGCCTTGCCCTTGCGACCGCGGCCGGCCCGGGCGTTGTTCAAGGACCGGATCTCCAGCGTCTCCTCGCGCTCCTTGCCGCCGCGCCCGATGCCGCTGATCCTGATGCTGCGCGTGTACGCGGCCGCGCCGGCCAGCGTGTCCCTGGCCTCCAGGTCGATCAGCATCAGGCCGCGGCCGCCGTTGGCCATCGGCTTGAGTTCGCCGATCTCGAAGGTGAGGATGCGGCCCCCGGTCGAGGCGCAGGCGACATGCGTGGCCGGAAGGGACAGACCCGCCGGGGGCAAACCCGCCGGCGCCGGCACGTTGGCCGGCGACGGCCGGCAGACGGTCTCGCCCTCGCCCAGGTTGATGAAGGTCTTGCCGCCCTTTTGCCGCGACAGCATGTTCTCCACGGTGGCCAGGAAACCGTAGCCCCCCGAGCCGCTGAGCAGCAGCCAGGAGCCCGCCGCGCCGGCGAAGTAGTGCAGCAGGTGCGTGCGCGGCTCCAGCTCGATCAGCGTCGTCACCGGCTGGCCGTCGCCGCGGGCGCCCGGCAGCGTGGCGACGGCCACCGAATAAACGCGGCCGTTGCTGCCGAAGGCCAGCAGCGTGTCCACGGTTCGGCACTCGAAGGTGGCGTACAGGCCGTCGCCGGCCTTGAAGGCGAAGCTGGCCGCTTCATGGCCATGGCCCTGCCGTGCCCGCACCCAGCCTTTCTGGGATACAACCACCGTCACCGGCTCGTCGATCACCTTCACTTCGGCGATGGCCTTCTTCTCGGCCTGGATCAAGGTACGGCGGGCGTCGGCGAACTGCTTCGCGTCGGTTTCGATTTCCTTGACCATCAGGCGCTTCAGGGCCGCCGGGCTGCCCAGGATTTCATCGAGCTTGTGTTGCTCGCCGCGCAGCTCCTTGAGTTCCTGCTCGATCTTGATCGCCTCCAGCCGCGCCAGCTGGCGCAGCCGGATGTCCAGGATGTCCTCGGCTTGCCGCTCGCTGAGCTTGAAGCGAGCGATCAGCGCCGCCTTCGGCTCGTCGCTGCGGCGGATGATCGCGATCACCTCGTCGATGTTCAGCAGCACCAGTTGCCGGCCCTCGAGGATGTGGATGCGGTCCAGCACCTTGCCCAGGCGATGCCGGGACCGGCGCTCGATGGTGAGCTGGCGGAATTCGATCCACTCGCCCAGCATCTGCCGCAGCGACTTCTGCATCGGCCGGCCGTCCAGGCCCACCATGGTCAGGTTGATCGGCGAGGACGTCTCCAGGCTGGTGTGGGCCAGCAGCGTGGTGATCAGCTCCTGCTGCTCGATGCGGCTGGTCTTGGGCTCGAACACCAGCCGGACGGCGTTCTCCTTGCCCGACTCGTCGCGCACCACATCCAGCACCGACAGCACGGTCTGCTTCATCAGCGCCTGGTCGGACGACAGCGCCTTCTTGCCGGCCTTCACCTTGGGATTGGTCAGCTCCTCGATCTCTTCGAGCACCCGCTGCGTGCTCACGCCGGGCGGCAGCTCGGTGACCACCAGCTGCCACTGGCCGCGCGCCAGCTCCTCGATCTTCCAGCGCGCCCGCACCTTCAGCGAGCCGCGGCCACCGCGATAGGCCTCGGCGATGTCGGCCGCCGGGCTGATGATCTGGCCGCCGCCGGGATAGTCCGGGCCGGGAACGATGGCCAGCAGTTCCTCGTCCGTCAGCTTGGGCGTCTTGATCAGCGCGATGCAGGCGTCGGCGATCTCACGCAGGTTGTGGCTCGGAATCTCGGTCGCCAGGCCGACCGCGATGCCGCTGGCGCCATTGAGCAGCGTGAACGGCAGGCGCGCCGGCAGCTGCTGCGGCTCCTGGGTGCTGCCGTCGTAGTTGGGGATGAACTCGACCGTGCCCTCGTCGATCTCGTCGAGCAGCAGGCTGGTGATGCGGGCCAGCCGCGCCTCGGTGTAGCGCATCGCCGCGGCGCCGTCACCGTCGCGGCTGCCGAAGTTGCCCTGGCCGTCGATCAGCGGATAGCGCTGAGAAAAATCCTGCGCCATGCGAACCAGCGCGTCGTACGCGGCCTGGTCGCCGTGCGGGTGGAAGCGGCCCAGCACGTCGCCGACGACCCGGGCGCACTTGACCGGCTTGGCGCCGGTGGCGCCGTTGGCGCCGCCGAAGCCCAGGCCCATGCGTGACATCGAATAGAGAATGCGGCGCTGCACCGGCTTCTGGCCGTCGCAGACATCCGGCAGGGCGCGGCCCTTGACGACGCTCAGCGCGTATTCGAGATAGGCGCGCTGCGCATACGTCGCCAGGTCGAGCCCGGTGTCGTCACTGTCGGTGGAAATCAGGTCGTGCTCCATCTGCGTGCAAGGTAAGAATCGGGAATCAGGAAAGAATCAGGCCAGCTCTTCGTCGTTGAGCGTGGCGATGCGGCGCTCGCCGGCCTCGCGCACCTGCGCGTCGAGCCGGTCCGACATCCGCTGCAACAGGCTCTTGGGCGCGACTTCGGTCACCGGCACCAGCGCCAGCACGATCCGGAACTGCAGGAATTCGGTGGGCGCGGCCGGCAGCGGATCCTTCAGGCCCGCCACCAGGATGCGGCTGGCGAAGTTGGCCGCGCCCTCGGCCAGGCCCACGCCTTCGCACAGCATGCCGATGCGCGAATGGCTCAGGCGGGCGGCCACGTCGCCGTCGCCCAGCGCCTGCCGGATGCGGTTGGCCGCCACCAGCACCGCCGACTCCGCCACTTCGGGCCCGAACTTGGAGTACAGCGTCTGCAGGTTCTCGATGTGCGCCAGCAGCAGCACGCTCGGATGGCCGTAACGGCGCATCAGGTTGCGCACCGCATGGACCCGCTCGTAGAACACCAGCGGCGCCGCCAGGCCGGTCAGCGGGTCCACGGTGCTGCGCGCATCCATGCGCACGCGGGTCTCGCTGAAGATGCGGCTGCGCCAGCTGGTGGTCAGGTAGTTCAACGCCGACCAGACCGTCAGGCAGGCGGCCAGCGGCAAGGCCGGATCCGCCACGGTGTCCAGCGACTGCCAGCCCAGCCAGGTCGTGCCGGCGACCAGCGCCGCGCAGCTGGCCAGCATCCAGCCGATCCAGGGCTGGCTTTGCGACCAGGCTCGCAGCAGCAGCACGCCCACCACGCCGGTCCACGCGGCGACGCCCAGCAGCAGCACGTTGAAGCCGGCCAGGGTGATCACGACCAGCAAGGGCATGAGGCCGACGCACAGGCCCATCAGCCACAGGCGCGGATTGCGCATCGCGCCGGCGTGGGAGACCAGGTCGCGCAGCTGCAGCCCGGCGACCGACAGCATGACCAGCAGGGTCACCTGCGCCAGCACCGGCCGGTCGGCCACCAGCACGCCGGCGGCAATCACGCCGAGCATGGTGGCGCCGGCGTGCAGCAGCAGCGCCCGTTCGCGATAGGCATTGGCCATGACGACGCTCAGGCAGATGACCATCACTTCGGCGCCCGCCAGCAGGCTGAGCGCGACCAGTTCGTCGATGTGGGCCGTGGTGACCGTGGTGACCGTGGCGATCAGGACGGCTCCCTTCGCTGGACGCGGCGCGGCCCGGCCGGATGCTGACCGCTGCGCCTATTCACGTTCGGGCGTCGCCTGGTTGGCCGCCGCCACCGGCAGGCCGCTGGGCATGTTGCCGCGACCCACGGCGCCGCCGACCGGCGCCGTCTCGCGATGGCCCGGCAACTCCATCCGCACGCGCACCGGAGCCCGGCCCGCGCCTGATGCCTGCAAGGCCGACGGCTTGAGCAGGCCATAGAGCTGCATCACCGTCTTCACGTAGTTCTGCGTCTCGCGGTAATCCGGAATCCGGTTGCCGGCCCGCTGCACCGCGCCTTCGCCGGCGTTGTAGGCCGCCAGCACCAGCTCCAGCTGGCCGGGGAACAGGCGCATCAGGTCGCTCAGGTAGCGGGTGCCGGTGCGGATGTTGGTGCGCGGATCGGCGAGCTTGCGGTCCAGCGAGGTCTTGCCGTCGCCGGCCAGGCCGTAGCGTTCGGCCGTGGCCGGCAGCACCTGCATCAGGCCGACCGCGCCCTTGGGCGACACCGCGTTGCTGTCGAAGCCGGACTCGGTGGCGATCAGCGCCTGCAGCAATTCATAGTCGATGCCATGCGCGCTGGAGGCCTCGTGCAGGTGCTTGCGAACCTGCTTGTAGCCCGGCGACGCCTCGAACACGGCGAGCAGCCGCGGCGGCGCGGCGTGCGCCACGGCTGGCGACGGCGTGGCGGCCAGCCCCTGGCTGGTGTCGAAGGCCTGGCCGCCGCGAAAGAACAGCTGGTAGCGCTCGTCGACGCGCTCGGCGGCGAAATGGGCGACGCCCTTTTCGTCCACGTAACCGTAGATGTCGGCACGCGCCAACGGCAACAGGCCGGCGGCCAGCAACAGCGCGGCCAACAGCTTCTTCATGCATGCATCTCCAGCCCCAGGCTGCGGCGGCCGGCGAACTCCGACTGCAGCATCGACATCACGACCAGCGACTCGAAGCCGCCCTGTACTTTCACGGCGTCGCGCAAATGGCCCTCGACCACCAGACCTTCGCTGTCGTACAGCGCCTGGGCGCGGCTGTTGCTGGCCTTCAGGTCCAGCCACAGCCGGTGCGCCCGCAGGTCGTCGAATGCCACTTTCTTGGCCACCCGCAGCGCGGCCCGGCCGTAGCCTGCGCCCTTGCTCTGCACCACCATGCGCTTGAGTTCCAGCGACTGGTTCTGGCTGCGGCAGCCGATCAGGATCAGGAAGCCGACCGCGTCCAGGCCGGGCCCGCCCTCGATGATGAAGTGGCGGAAATCCGGGAAGCGGATCGCCGCCTCGTGCTGGGTGCGCTCCCACGGCGTGATGAACGGCAGGTTCTGCGGATCGTTCTCCAGCGACAGCACGTACTCGATGTCGCTGCTCATGGTCGGTCGCAGCCGCACCCTGGCTTGCGTGCGGGCGGGCGAGCTGGCGGCGAAGTTGGCGGCGGTCATGCGGCGCTCCCTGGGTCGGTCAGACGTCGATCTCCACGGCGTCGCCGTGCAGTTCCATCAGCTCGCGGCGGGAGGCGGCCTCGCCCTTGCCCATGAGCTTGGTGATCAGGTTCTCGGTCTGCAGGAAATCCGAGGCGCCCAGCTGGATCTGCAGCAGGCGGCGGGTGTCCGGATTGAGCGTCGTTTCCCACAGCTGCTCCGCGCTCATTTCGCCCAGGCCCTTGAAGCGGCTGATGCTCCAGGCGCTTTCCTTCACGCCTTCCTTGCGCAGCTTGTCGAGGATGGCCGTCAGTTCGCCTTCGTCGAGCGCGTAGCTCTTGGACGCCGGCTTCTTGCCGCGCGCCGGCGCGTCGACGCGGTACAGCGGCGGCCGCGCGACGTAGAGGTGGCCGGTGTCGATCAGCTTGGGAAAGTGGCGGAAAAACAGCGTCAGCAGCAGCACCTGGATGTGCGAGCCGTCGACGTCGGCGTCCGACAGGATGCAGACCTTGCCGTAACGCAGTCCGCTCATGTCGGGTGTGTCGTCGGGGCCGTGCGGATCGACGCCGATGGCCACCGCGATGTCGTGGATCTCGGTGTTGGCGAACAGCCGGTCGCGCTCCACCTCCCACGTGTTGAGCACCTTGCCGCGCAGCGGCAGCACGGCCTGCGATTCCTTGTCGCGGCCCATCTTGGCGGAGCCGCCGGCCGAGTCGCCCTCAACAAGGAACACCTCGTTGTGGCCGATGTCCTTGCTTTCGCAGTCCGTGAGCTTGCCGGGCAGCACGGCGACGCCGGAGCCCTTGCGCTTTTCCACCTTCTGGCCGGCCTTCTGCCGGACCTGCGCCGCCTTGATGGCGAGCTCGGCCAGCTTGCGACCGTATTCCACGTGCTGGTTGAGCCACAGTTCCAAAGCCGGCCGCACGAAGCTGGAAACCAGCCGCACCGCGTCGCGCGAGTTCAGGCGCTCTTTGATCTGGCCCTGGAACTGCGGGTCCAGCACCTTCGCGCTGAGGACATAGGAAGCGCGGGCGAACACGTCTTCGGGCAACAGCTTCACGCCCTTGGGCAGCAGCGAATGCAGCTCGACGAAACTCTTGACCGCGTTGAACAGGCCGTCCCGCAGCCCGCTCTCGTGGGTGCCGCCGGCGTTGGTGGGGATCAGGTTGACGTAGCTCTCGCGCACCGGCTGGCCGTCTTCGGTGAAGGCCACGCACCACTGCGCGCCCTCGCCCTCGGCGAAGTTCTCGTTGCTGTCGGCAAAGCCCTCGCCCTCGAACAGCGGGATCACCGGGTCGGCGTTGAGCGTCTGCATCAGGTAGTCGCGCAGGCCGCCCTTGTACTGCCAGCTCTGGGTCTCTTTCGTCTTCTCGTTGACCAGCGACACGGTGACGCCGGGCATCAGCACCGCCTTGCTGCGCAGCAGGTGGGCCAGCTCCGCCATCGGCAGCTGCGCGGTCTCGAAGTACTTGGGATCGACCCAGACCCGCACCGTCGTGCCCTGGCGCCGGTCGCCTTCCGCCGCCTTGCGCAGCTGCAGCTTCTCGGTGACGTCGCCGGCTTCGAACACCATCCGGGCGACCATGCCCTCGCGATGGGTGGTCGCTTCCAGCCGCCTGGCCAGCGCATTGGTCACCGAGACGCCGACGCCGTGCAGGCCGCCGGAGAAGCTGTAGGCGCCGCCCTTGCCCTTGTCGAACTTGCCGCCCGCGTGCAGCCGGGTGAACACCAGTTCGAGCACCGGGGCGTTTTCTTCCGGATGCAGGCCGAACGGGATGCCGCGGCCGTCGTCCTCGACGCTCACTGACCCGTCGGTGTGCAGGATGACCTTGATGCGCTTGCCGTGGCCGGCCAGGGCTTCGTCGGCCGCGTTGTCCAGCACTTCCTGGATCACGTGCAGCGGGTTGTCGGTGCGGGTGTACATGCCCGGCCGCTGCTTGACCGGCTCCAGGCCCTTGAGGACGCGGATCGAGCCTTCGGAATAGTCGCTGGGGGGTTTGACTGCCATGTTGCGCGGATTGTAGTCCCGGCCACGGAAACCGCTGGATATAAATACAGCTCTTGCGCGCCCGCGCCGCCTTCGTTCAGGGCGCCTGCAAGGTCGACAGGTAGTCAGCCACCAGTTCGAGGTCCTCGGCCGCCAGGGCCTGCGCCGCCGAGGTCATGGTGCCGTCGAAATCGGCGCGCTTCTGCGCCTTGAAGCCCCGCAGCTGTGTGAGCAGGTACTCCTTGTGCTGGCCCGCCAGCCGCGGGATGTGCTGCTGGCCGGTGAGCGTCGCGCTGTGGCACTGCACGCAGTTGTTGCCCTCGGTAATGGCCTTGCCGCGGGCCACCACCTCGGGCGCGGCCTGGACGGCCGGAGGCGCCATCTTCAGCGATGCGAAGTACTGCGCCAGGTCGCGCACGTCGGCGTTGCTCATCTTGTCGACCAGCGGCTTCATCGCCTCGTTGATGCGCCGGCCCTCCCGGAACATGATCAGCGACATCTCGATGAACTGGCGCGGCTGGCCGGCGATCGACGGGAATGCGGGCGCCGGCGAGTTGCCGTCGGCCCCGTGGCAGGCAACGCAGGCCTGCGCCTTCACGCGGCCTTCCTCGATGCCGGCGAAGGCCACGGGCGCCGCCGCGCCGGCTGCGACGCACAGCGCCGCGGCGGCCCAGGACAGCGGACCCCTCATCGCTGCGGCTTGGCGTAGCTCACGCGGTAGATGATGCCGTTGAAGTCGTCCGAGAACAGCACCGAGCCGTCCTTGAGCTGCAGCACGTCCACCGGCCGGCCCCACATCGGCGGGTCGCCGGCCGCGTTCTCCAGGAAACCTTCGACGAAGGGCCTGCTGGTGACCTTGCCCCTGGCGTCGACGCTGACGTTGATCACGTTGTAGCCCTGCTTGGGATCGCGGTTCCAGGAGCCGTGCTGGGCGATCAGCATGGTGTTGCGGTACTCCTTGGGGAACATGGTGCCGGTGTAGAACTTCATGCCCAGCGGCGCGATGTGGGCGCCGAGCTTGTGCACCGGCGGGGTGAACTGGTCGCAGGAGCGGTCCTTGCCATACACCGGATCGAGCGTGTCGCCCTGGTGGCAATACGGAAAGCCGAAATGCTGGCCCTTGGTCTTGACCACGTTCAGTTCGTCCGACGGCAGGTCGGTGCCGAGCCAGTCGCGGCCATGCTCGGTGAACCACAGCTGCCTGGTCGCGGGATGGAAGGCCATCCCCACGGTGTTGCGCACGCCCTGGGCGTAGTTTTCCATCACGCCGGTCTTTGGATCGACCCGCAGGATCGACGCCTCGTTGTAGGTCGGCATCGTGATGTTCTGCGGCGAGCCGATGTTGAAGTACAGCTTGCCGTCCGGGCCCATCGCCATGTATTTCCAGAAGTGGCCGGGCTGCTTGGTGGGGTCGAGGTTGTCGATCACGACCACTGCTTGCGGCGGGTTGTCGAGCTTGCTCTCGATGCCGTCGTAGCGGGTGATGCGGTTGCGCTCGGCCACGTACAACGTGCCCTTGTCGAACACCACGCCGTTCGGGCTGTTCAGGCCTTTGAGCAGAGTCTTGACCTCGCGCTTGCCGTCCTTGTCGACGATGGCGTAGACATTGCTCAGATTGCGGTTGCTGACGAACACGGTGCCGTTGTCGCCCAGCGCCATCGAGCGCGCTTCGGGGACGCCCTCGGCCCATACCTCGACCTTGAAGCCGGCTGGCACCTTGAGCTTGTCGATCGGTAGCTCGCTGGCGGGCCGGCCTGTCATGTGGGGTGCGAATGGATGCAAGGTCGAACTGGCCTGGCCGTCGGCCATGCCCTGCTTCCAGGATGGCGCCGGCGCCGGCGCGTCCGCTGGCGCGGCGGCCTGCTGCGCCAGCGCGGCCGACGCCAGGCCCATGGCGAGTGTCATGCCGGTGATCTTCAGTATTCTTGTCATGCGATGGTCTCCGTGTGGTTTTGTTATGACCCCGACCTGTTCGGCGGGGCGGCGATGATTATAAGGGCAGGGCATCGGTCGACGTGAGCCCGGGATGCAGATTCGATTGATGAAAGTCGTAAGGTATGAAGCGAAGCGCACGACGCCAACCGTCGCGAAGGGCAGGCGTCGAGATTGTGAGCCAGGAATCCACAGCATTACTGCGCCAGCATGTCCCTCACCTTCACCGCAAGCGTATCGAGCGCGAACGGTTTGCCTATCATGTCCATGCCGTCGTCTACCAGCTCGGCGCGCGCCAGCCGCCCGGCATATCCGGTGATGAACAGCACCCGCATGCCGGGGTGGCGCAGGCGTATCTGGTCGGCCAGCTGGCGGCCGTTCAGGCCGGGCAGGCCGACATCGGTAATCAGCAGGTCGGGCGCCTCGCCGGCGTCGATCGCCGCCAGCGCTGCGGCAGCATCGCCGGCCTGGACGGTACGGTAGCCCAGGCCGTTCAGGGTTTCGACCAGGATGGCGCGCATGGCGGCCTCGTCTTCCACCACCAATATTCTTTGGCCGCTGCCGGCTGGCAGCACCGGTTCCGGCGGCTGTTCGTGCATGGCCGGCACGTCGGTGCGACGGCACGGCAGGTAGAGCGTGATCGTGCTGCCCTGGCCGGGCCTGGAATGGATGGTCACATTGCCGCGCGACTGCTTGACGTAGCCATAGATCATAGACAGCCCGAGCCCGGTGCCCTGGCCCATGGGCTTGGTTGTGAAGAACGGGTCGAAGGCCTTGGCAATCACGTCCGGCGTCATGCCGCTGCCGGTGTCGGACACCGACAGCATCAGGTAGGCGCCTGGCTCCAGTTCGGGACGACTGCTGGCATCGGCCCGGTCCAGGGTCAGGTTGGACGTGCCGATGGTCAGCTTGCCGCCTTCGTTCATCGCGTCGCGCGCATTGATGGCCAGGTTGAGCAGCGCGTTCTCGAGCTGGTTGGCATCGGTCCATGCATGGGCCAGGTCGGGCGCCAGGCGAAAGGTCAGTTCGATGTTGCGGTTCAGCGTGCGATGCAGCAGGTCCGCCATGCCGGCCACCCGTTCATTCACATCGACCGGCTTCAGGTCCAGCGTCTGCCGCCGCGAAAACGCCAGCAGTCGCTGGGTCAGCGTCGCCGCCCGCTGCGCCGACGCGGTGGCCATCTCGATATAGCGCGCATGGTCTTGCGTCTGACCAGCGTTGAACCTGTGCCGCATCAGTTCCAGGCTGCCGATGATGCCGCCCAGCAGATTGTTGAAGTCATGCGCAATGCCGCCGGTAAGCTGGCCTATCGCTTCCATCTTTTGGCTCTGGCGCAACTGTTCCTCGGCGCGCCGGCGCCCGGTGGTGTCGGTTGCTTCGGCAATGACGCCGATCACCGTGTCGTCCCTCCCATGCACCGGCCGTATCGCAAAGTCGAAATGGCGCATGCCGTCCGGCAGTTCGAGAGCCAGTTCGCGCCGCACTGCATGGCCAGCCGCGGCCAGGGCCACGCTTTTGCGCATCAGGTCGCGGGCCGCGCCGGAACGGGCGAGCCAGGGCGTGTCATGGAATGGCTGGCCTACGACGTCCGGCAGCCGGGCGCCGATCGCATCCAGCGATACCGGGTTGGCGTCGAGGACGATGCCGTCTCGGCTCAGCAGGCACTGGAACTGGTGGCTGCTCTCGAAGATCGCGCGCATCTGCGCTTCCCGCATGTGCAGCGCGGAAGTGCGTTCCTGCACCAGCGCGGCCAGCCGCCCATTGAGCTTGCGCACCTGCGCCTCGGCCAGCTTGCTGGCGCTGACATCGATGGCCGCGCCG
>JBBRCN010000003.1:0-89574 GCA_038204775.1 Burkholderiales bacterium
AGACATTGCCGGTGGCTAGCAGGCTTACGTGCTCATTCAGCCCACGCGTGACGGCTCTTTGAATGATCGCTTTGCGCAAGCGCGCCAAGCTCTCGATCTGCGCCTGTTTTGCTGTCACCGCCGCGTCGATTGCGAAGCAACTTGCGTCCAAGTATCCAGCGATTCGCTCCTGCTCGCAGAATTCCGGAACGAAAAGCCGCGTGTCCTTCAAAAAACGAGACGAAACCCGCTTCTGTCCAGCAGCACCCACCATATTCGCGGCCGCATAGCCGCGGTAAGTCGGATTGAAGGCGTAGTAGTACAGGAACTTCGGCACGACTTCATGGTTGGCGCGAAGCACATGAAACTCGGTACTGCCGAACGCGTACCTTGTGGGGAGCCGCTCGACCAGCGCACCCTTACCGTTCTCCATGCACGGCGTGATCTTGGCGAACAGAACGTCGCCGCTTTCGAAGAGCGTGAGACCGCTCGATACATCACTGAACGCGACAGCGTCACTCGCATCGAGCTTGCCGTCTTCTGAGACAAGCTCCATTGGCACAACCGTGCACGCCTCGTCTGCGGCTGGCGCGCCGTCAGAGTAGCCAGGCGACAACTGCGCCACGTTCCGAATACGCTTGGAGCGCCAATCAGAAGGTACTTGCCCCAACCACGGTTCATCGGCCGATCTCATCATCTGGCCAACCCCGCAAGCATCTGTTCCGCTTCTTTCTCCAGCCGCCAGAACTCTTCCAGCAACTCCTTCGCAGGCGTCGGCGGCTTGTAGCGGTAGAAGTACTGGTTCGGCAGGATTTCGTAGCCGACTTGCGGGCTGTCCTGCCACCGGATGATGGGCTTGGCGATCTCGCGCTTCAGGAACGCCTCAATGTCCTCGCCGTGCGGGACGTATTCGTCGTCCTTCACGTAGTGCCGGTGCGTCCATTCCACCGCCAGCACCTCGGGATTGCCCGCCATCAGTTCTCTGAACTTCCTGGCAGCGTTGTCCTTGGGGCCGAGCGTCAGGGTTTCGGTTTTCTCTGCGCCGCCTGACTTCAACCGCACGCGGAAACTCAGGTCGCTGTCGTGGAACTCCTGCTCCTTCTTCAAGTTGAGCGCGGTAAAGGCCTTTTCGTAGGGCTCGGTCAGCGTCGCCGGCTGGTCGTGCGCGTCGAACTGCCAGAACACAACGCCGACCTTGTGGTACGCGAAGTCCTCGCGCCGGTAGATCTTGACCTGCTCATCGCTGAAGCCGGCGGCCCAGCCATCACGGTAGCGGGCTTCGATCCAGCCCCGGTGCGCATTGGCGATGCGGTTGCGCTTGTTGCCGAAGGACTTGGGTTCCTTCTCGTACTGCTGGCGCGCGTCGATCAGCATCACCCGACCCTGGCGCGTCTCGGGCTTGTCGTTACGCAGCAGCCAGATGTAGGTGAAGATGCCGGTGTTGTAGAACAGCTGGTCGGGCAGCATGACGATTGCGTCGAGCCAGTCACTCTCCAGAATCCAGCGGCGAATCTCGCTTTCGCCTGAACCGCAATCGCCGTTGGACAGTGGCGAGCCGTTGAACACGATAGCGATGCGGCTGGCGCCCTTCTCCGGCGCCTTCATCTTGGCCAGCATGGTCTGCAGGAACAGCAGCGCACCGTCGTTGACGCGCGGCATGCCAGCCTCGTAGCGCTTCCCCTTCCCCTCCAGCTTGCGCGCCTCGGTCTCGTAGCCGTCCTTGCCGCCCCAAGTGACGCCGAACGGCGGATTCGACAGCATGAAGTCGAAGCGGAACTTCGTCTCGGGCAGTTGGTCACCCGGCTCCCTGCTGTGCGAGTCATGCGGGATCAGTGAATTGCCCAGGTACACCATCGCCTGCCGGTCGTCCTTGATCAGCAGGTCGGCCTGGCAGATGGCGTAGTTGGTGGGCGACAGCTCCTGCCCGTGCACGGTGACGAACTTTTCGACCTGCGTGCGCACTGCCGGCGTGGCCGCGCGGTCGAGCAAGTGCTCCTTGGCCACCGACAGCATGCCGCCGGTGCCACAGGCCGGGTCGTAGATCGACAGGTGCCGGTCGGGGATGGGGATGTCGAGCAACTCCACCATCAGGCGGATCACCTCGCGCGGCGTGAAGTGCTCGCCGGCCTCTTCGCCGCTTTGCTCCGAGAAGCGGCGCAGCAACTCCTCGTAGATGTAGCCCATCTCCAACGGCGAGAGCTTGTCGGGCCCGGGTTCCAGCTCCTTGTACTGGTTGAGGATCGGCGCCAGGCGGTTGTTCTTCACCACCTGCCCAATGGTCGCCCGGTAGTTGAAGTGCTCGATGATGTCGTCAACGTTCTTCGAGAAGCCGTTGATGTAGGCGCGAAAGTTCTCTTCCAGCAGCGCGTGGTCTTCCTCGTACACGCTGCGCAGCGTCCAGGTGGTCTTGTTGGAGAAGGGCGCGTTGCTGGTCTCCAGGTCCTTGACCAGCTTCGCAAGTTGCTTGTCCGTCAACTCGGGACGCCGGGCATGAACTTCGGCCGCCTTGTCCGCCCGCCACTTGATCAGCACGCATTCCAGGCGGCGGATCACGATGATGGGCAGGATGACGTTCTGGTACTCGTAAGCCTTGAACTTGCCGCGCAGGCGCTCGGCCGACTTCCAGATTTCGTCGGCGAGGTTGTCGAGTTTGGGTTTGTTGAGCGAAAGGGTCATGAGAAAGGTTCAGTCTGCCGTTGCTTATTTGAGTTGATACCAGACCCCACGCCCGCCACCCTGCTGGTCGAGCGACCCACGCTCTACGAGCGCGCGGAAATGCTGCTTGAGTGTGTTGCGGCTGCCGCCCGTGAGCCGCATCGCATCGGCCATGGTCACCCGCCCATGCTCTCGCGCGAACTCGACGATCTGCAACGACAGCTCGGGCAGCAGGGCCAACACCAGCTTTTCGCGCTCGATTTTCCGGTTGAGGCGTCTGACCTGCTCGGCCAACGACCGCAAGAAGAACAGCAGCCAGGGCTGCCAGTTCGGCGACTCGCTGCGTATGGTGCCTTGGGTCTGGCGGAGGGCCAGGTAGTAGGCCTCCTTGCTCTGCTCCACCACGCTCTCCAAAGAGCTGTAGGGCACGTAGGCATAGCCTGCCTGCAGCAGCAGCATGGTGGCCAGGACGCGGCTCAGGCGGCCGTTGCCATCCTGGAAGGGGTGAACTTCCAGGAACACCACTACCCACAGGCCGATGAGCAACAACGGATGGACGCGCCCGGCACTGCGCTCCCCAACGAACCAGGTCACCAGCTCGGTCATCAGCCGCGGCGTGTCGAACGGGGTAGCCGTCTCGAAGACCACTCCGAGCTGCTTGCCGTTCTCGTCGAGCGCCACCACGCTGTTGGTGGATGTCTTGTACTGGCCGCGATGCCAGGCGTCTTTCTCACTGTGAACGAGCAGGTCCCGGTGCAGCTGCTTGATGTGGTTCTCGGTCAAGGCAATGTCCTGCCATGACGTGAACACCATCTCCATGGCCTTGGCATAGCCCGCCACTTCCTGTTCGTCGCGGGTGCTGAACTTCTGGATCTGCAGGTTTGAGAGCAAGCGTTCGACATCGCGGTCAGACAGCCTGCTGCCTTCGATGCGGGTGGACGAGCCGATACTCTCGATGGTGGCAACGCGCAGCAGTGCCGAAAGTCGATCAGGCGCCAAAGTCCCCAAGGCCCGCCAAGCACCCTTGAACTCGTCTATCCCGGCGACCAGGCCGAGAATTTCGGGCGTGATCTGGATGGTCGCGGACTGGATCATGGTGCGTTATGGTACGCCATTTAGACGCCCATTTGCACCCATTCCTGGCACTCATTCCTGGCACTCATTCCGGGCACCCATCGGTTCAATGACGGGTCGATCGCCCGAATTCGTGCGCCAGGCCTCCAAGTCGATGGCTCGATCCACACCGAGCGAGCGCAGGTGCGATTTCATCGTGCTGCGCAAGTCGTGCTGCGCAAGTCGTGCGGCGTGAAGCGCCGCACCTGCGGCTTTTCGCCATCGAACCAGTAGCCGATCGCCTCGCGAATGGTGGCCGATCGCCGAGCAGTGCCGAAAGCATGATGCCGTGACATGGGTTGGTGTTGATCAACCGTTTACCGCAGGCGTGCGTGAACAAGCACTTGGTGGTGATCAGCAGCATGTTGGACTCGCCTCAGGTCAGCGAGCTGGCCTCGATGAGCGCAACTACGTCCGACGCCTCGATCTCGCGCACGGTCAGCGCGCCGAGCTTCCTCACCACGCGCTTGAGGTGGCGGCCGTAGCTGACCTGCGTGCTGTCGGCCAGGCTGACGAGCTTCTTTCCACGGTAGTCCTTGACCAGTTCGCGCACCGTCCAGTCCTTCGCTGCAGTGGCCTTGGCCTTCTGCTTGTCGGCGGCCGGGTTGCGCCCCTGCATGATCTCGGCGCGCTTGATCGTCGCGAGGCCCCTCGCATCGGCCAGGCTGATTTCTGTGTAGCGACCGACCGTCAGCTCTCGTCGCCGTCCGCCGTGCCGGTAGCGAAGGATCCAGCCGGCCACGGCGGCGGTTGAAAGTGTGAAGGTGAGCCTGTTTCCATCGGCCTTGGCCAGCGCGGTGCCCGCCCTGATCCAATGTCTGATTTGCAGGTCCGACAGAAGGCTTTCGTCGCGCGCCATGTCCACCCCATTGTTCGGATGTAGGCCGGATCCCAGCTACCCACTTAGCTGCCCAGCCAGCTACCCAATTTGAGCGGAATGTCGTGAGACGTCAAGACCGAAAAAAAACGCCGAAACCCGGAATCGCCAGGATTCATGCGGGTTTGCGGGTGGCAAGTGGGATGTCGTGAGACGCCGCGAACCCCTACATCAAGACGATGTCGTATTGCTCTGGATTCATCCCCGGCTCCGCGCTCAGCGAAATCGGCTTGCCGATGAATTCGCTCAAACCCGCCAGGTGCGTACTTTCTTCGTCCAGCAGCATTTCCACCACCGCCGCGCAGGCGATGACGCGGAATTCCTTGGGGCTGAACTGGCGTGCTTCGCGCAAGATTTCGCGCAGGATGTCGTAGCAGACGCTGCGCGCGGTTTTCACCTGGCCGCGGCCCTGGCAAGTGGGGCAGGGTTCGCACAGCATGTGGGCCAGGCTTTCGCGGGTGCGCTTGCGGGTCATCTCCACCAGACCCAGCTGCGTGAAGCCGCTCACCGTGGTGCGGGTGCGGTCGCGGGCGAGCTGTTTTTTCAGTTCCGCCAGCACCGCCTGCTGGTGGTCTTCGCGTGTCATGTCGATGAAGTCGGCAATGACGATACCGCCCAGGTTGCGCAGGCGCAGCTGGCGCGCGATGGCGCCTGCCGCTTCGAGGTTGGTCTTGAAAATGGTGTCGTCGAAATTGCGTGCACCGACAAAACCGCCGGTGTTGACGTCCACCGTCGTCAGGGCCTCGGTCTGGTCGATGATGAGGTAGCCGCCGCTCTTCAGGTCCACCCGCCGCGCCAGTGCGCGGGTCAGCTCTTCTTCGATGCCGAAGAGGTCGAAGATGGGCCTTTCGCCGCGGTACAGGTCCAGCTTGCTCACGGTGCCGGGCATGTAGGTGTCGCCAAAGGCCTGGAGCGCATCGCACTGCAGGCGGCTGTCGATGCGGATGGTCTGGGTGGCGTCCACGGCCAGGTCGCGCAGCACACGCTGGGCGAGTGTCAGATCCAGGTGCAACAAGGTGCCGGGTGGTTTGCTTTGCGCACGTTCGCGGATCAGCGCCCAGGCGCGGCGCAGGTAGGCAATGTCGTCGGCCAGTTCGGTGTCACTGGCTTCTTCGGCATTGGTGCGCAGGATGAAACCGCCGCCGCTTTCCTTGTCGTTGCCACCGGCCAGCGCCGTGACCCGGGCGCGCAGCTGTTCACGCAGTTCGTGCGAGCCGATCTTCTGGCTGATGCCGATGTGGCTGTCGTGCGGAAGAAACACCAGCATGCGGCCAGCGATGCTGACCTGCGTGGACAGCCGTGCGCCCTTGCTGCCGATGGCGTCCTTGATGACCTGCACCGTCAGCGTCTGGCCCTCGAAGACCTGGCGCTCGATGGGCACCAGCGGTGCGTCGGGACGGGGCAGGCCGTTGTGCAGATCGGCTACGTGCAAAAAGGCCGCACGCTCCAGCCCGATGTCGACAAAGGCACTCTGCATGCCCGGCAGCACACGCACCACCTTGCCCAGGTAGACGTTGCCCACCAGGCCGCGTTCGAGCGTGCGTTCGATGTGCAGTTCCTGCACTGCGCCGTTTTCGACGACGGCCACACGCGTTTCTTGCGGCGACCAGTTGATCAGGATGTCTTGGTTGGGCATGGTGGGCAGTCTGGTGCGCGGTGGTCAAGGCGCTAGGGCTGAAGCGCGAGCGGGACGCCGGCCTGCCGCAGCAGTTGAGCGGTCTCGAAGAGCGGCAGGCCCATGATGCTGCTGTGGCTGCCTTCGATGTGGGAGATCCAGCCGGCCAGCGCGCTCTGGATGGCGTAGGCGCCGGCTTTGCCGTGGGCGTCGCCACTGGCGACATAGGCGCTGATCACGGCCGGCGGCAGCACGGCAAATCGCACGTGCGAGGTGCTCAGCCTGTGACGCGCGCGGCGACCGTCGTGCAGGGCCACGGCGGTCAGCACGCGGTGCGTGCGGCCGCTGAGCAGCGCCAACGTGCGCGCTGCGTCGCTGGCATCCGCCGGCTTGCCCAGGATGCTGCGGCCCAGGGCCACGGTGGTGTCTGCGCACAGCACGGGCGCCGGCGGCAGGCCACGCGCCTTCAGTCGCAGCAAGGCAGCTTTCAGCTTGGCGGCAGTGACCCGCTGCACGTAGTCGGCGGGCAGTTCACCGGCACTTTCGGCTTCCAACGCCTCGGCATCTTCTTCGGGCCCGGGCAGCAGCAGTTCGTGCGCCGCGCCGATCTGCCCCAGCAGCTGGCGGCGGCGTGGGCTTTGTGAAGCCAGGTAGACGAAGGTGGGCGGTGACGATGCGGGTTCGGGTTCTGGCTTGGGCTTGGGTTGGCGCATTCGGGCATTGTGGCGGCGGCCTGCGCGCCGGCTACTCGCGGTGGTACGGATGGCCTTCGAGCAGGCTCCATGCGCGGTACAGCGCTTCGACCAGCAGCACGCGGGCGAAGGCGTGCGGCAAGGTCAGGTCGCTCAGGCGCATCGTCTCGTCGGCCGTGGCCTTCAACGCCGGGTCCAGGCCGTCGGGGCCACCGATCAGCAGCGCGGCGTCGCGGCCGTCACCGCGCCAGACAAGCAGGCGGTCGCACAACTGGGCGGTGGTCAGGCGGGTGCCGTGTTCGTCCAGCACGATGCGGCGCAGACCTTTGCCGGCAGATTGCAGGGCGGCTTCGAAACGTTGCGCTTCGGCGGCCATGCACTGCGCGGCGGTCTTGCCGCTGCTGCGTGCTTCGGCTTTCAGCACCTTCAGGTCCAGCCGCATCTCGGGTGGCAGGCGCTTGGCAAACTCGGCCCAGGCTTCGTCAGCCCAGGCCGGCTGGCGCTGGCCCACGGCCACCACCAGCAGCTTCATCAGCCGCGCGGCGCGGCCTTGCGCGCGGGCGCCTTCTTGGCCATGGTGCTCTTGGCCACGGTGCTATTGGCCCCACCGCTCTTGCCTGCAGCGGTCTTGCCTGCAGCGGTCTTCGCCGCAGGGCGCTTGGCTGGGGCTGCCTTGGCGGGCGCCGCTTTCGAGGCCACCCGTTGGTAGGCCGCCGTGCGGTTGGCCATCTTCTTGTCGGCCTCGGTCTTGGCGGCGGCCTTGCTGACAGGCGCCTTCTTGGCCGGTGCCTTGCGGGCCGGGGCGCCCGCGTTCGCGGCCATTTTCTTCGCAGCCGACTTGCGCGGCGCGGCTTCAGGTTCACTGGCCTTGACCAGCTTGGTGTTGACCTCACCCACCTTCATGCGCACCGACTTGCCGCCCCAGATTTCTTCCAGGTGGTAGTACTCGCGGATGGCCGGCTGCATGATGTGCGCCACGGCGGCGCCGCAGTCCACGATGATCCATTCGCCGTTGTCTTCGCCTTCGGTGGACATGACCTGCATGCCGCCTTCCTTGACGCTGTGGCGCACGCTGGCGGCCAGGGCCTTGGTCTGCCGGTTGCTGGTGCCCGACGCGATGATCACGCGTTCGAACATCGAGCTCAGGTGTTCGGTGTTGAAGACCGAGATGTGCTGGGCCTTCACGTCTTCCAGACCATCGACGATGGCGCGTTGCAGCTTGCGGATGTCCATTCAGCTCCTGACAGGGCTGCGGTAGAGCCCGTGCGTTTCAATATAGCGCGCCACTGCGGGCGGCACCAGTCGTGAGAAGTCCGCCCCCTGATGGGCGCGGCGGCGGATGTCGGTGGACGAAATGTCCAGCATGGGCAGCGGCACCATGCGATGCGGAAAACGCTGCACGTCGGGGTGCGGCTCGCGGGCGTCACCGGGCCGGTTGGCCACGGCCAGCACCACCAGGCCCAGCAGCGTCTGCCAGTCGCGCCAGGTGTGCAGGCCCGTGTACTGGTCTTGCCCGATCAGCAAGAACCACTGCGTGCCGGGGTGTGCCGCGGCCAGCGCACGCACGGTGTCCAGCGTGAAGCTGGCCCCGGGTCGATCGACCTCGATGCGGTCCAGCACAAAGCGGGGTTCGTGTGCGATGGCGGCTTGCACCATGGCCACGCGGTCTGCGGCCGGGGTCATCTCGCGTGTTTTCTGCCAGGGCTGGCCAGCGGGAATCCAGCGCACCTGGTCAAGGCGCAGGTCGGCCAGCGCAGCTTCAGCCAGCGCCACGTGGGCATCGTGCACGGGATCGAAGCTGCCGCCAAAGACCCCAACCCGTTTCCTGACCCCCAGGACGCCTTCGGCACCGTCCACCCAAGGGGCAGCCGCCGGCTCGGGGCGGCCCTGCGTCGGCGTCATGGGGCCAGCCAATCGCGCGGTGGCAGGAAGTGGGTGTACAGCTTCGCTTCGGGCGTGCCGGCAACAGGCTGCCAGTCGTAGCGCCACTTCACGACGGGCGGCATGCTCATCAGGATGCTTTCCGTGCGGCCGCCGCCGTGCAGACCGAAGTGGGTGCCGCGGTCCCAAACCAGATTGAATTCGACATAGCGGCCACGCCGGTAGGCCTGGAAATCACGCTCGCGTTCGCCATACGGCGTGTCGCGGCGGCGTTGCACCAGGGTCTGGTAGGCAGGAACAAAAGCATCGCCGACCGCACGCATCAAGGCAAACCCGCTATCGAAGCTGCCTTCGGTGTAATCGTCGAAGAAGATGCCGCCGATGCCCCGCGCTTCGTTGCGGTGCTTCAGGAAGAAGTATTCGTCGCACCAGGGCTTGAAGCGGCCGTACAGATCCGCACCGTGCGGCGCCAGCGCGTCGGCGCAGGTGCGGTGGAAGTGCACCGCGTCTTCTTCGAAACCGTAGTAGGGCGTCAGGTCCATGCCGCCGCCGAACCACACCACGGCTTCTTTGTCTTTCGGCAATGCCGCCAGCAGCCGCACGTTCATGTGCACCGTAGGCACGTAGGGGTTGCGTGGGTGCATGACCAAAGACACACCCAAGGCCTCGAACGGCGCACCGGCCAGTTCGCCCCGGTGTTGTGTGGCCGAGGGCGGCAGCGATGCCCCCTTGACGTGGCTGAAGTTGCAGCCGCCACGCTCCAGGACGTTGCCTTCTTCGATCAACTGCGACAGGCCGTCGCCTTCGAGCTTGCCACCCGCCGGCCGTTTCCAGCCATCGCTGCGAAAGGGCAGCCCGTCTTCTTGCTCGAAGGCCGACACGATGTGGCCTTGCAGGCCCAGCAGGTAAGCGCGCACGGCGGCGGTGTCGATCAACTCAGTGCTCCGAGGCAGGCGGATGCTGCGGGTTGGGCCGGGTTCAGTGTTTGATGGCGCGGTGGCCGATGTCGTTGCGCCAATGCGCGCCATCCATCCGCACCTGGCGCACGGCGTCCAGCGCACGCTGCTGCGCAAGCCGGGCCGAGTCGCCCAGCGCGGTGACACACAGCACACGGCCACCATTGCTCTTCAGCACGCCATCGGCCAGTTCGGTGCCGGCGTGGAAGACCTGCAGCTCGGCTGTGCCGGCTGGCAAGCCGGTGATGACGTCTGCCTTGCGCGGCGCGGCCGGGTAGCCATGCGCGGCCACCACCACGCCCAGCGCGGTGCGACGGTCCCATTGCAATTCAATGCCGTCCAGGCCCGGGCCTGCGGGGTCGGTGGCGCGCATCAGCACCTCGAAGAGGTCGCTCTTCAGGCGCATCAGGATGACCTGGGCTTCGGGGTCGCCCAGGCGGCAGTTGAACTCCACCGTGCGCGGCTGGCCTTGGGCGTCGATCATCAGCCCGGCGTACAAAAAGCCGGTGAAAGGCACACCGTCCTTGGCCATGCCGGCGATGGTGGGCTGGATGATCTCGTGCATGACCTTGGCGTGCACATTGGGCGTGACCACCGGCGCGGGCGAATAGGCGCCCATGCCGCCGGTGTTGGGGCCGCTGTCGCCTTCGCCCACCCGTTTGTGGTCCTGGCTGGTGGCCAGCGTCAGCACGCTCTTGCCGTCGCACAGCACGATGAAGCTGGCTTCTTCGCCGGCCATGAATTCTTCGATCACCACACGCTCGCCCGTTGCCGTGAGCATGTGGTCGATGGCGGCGTGGGCTTCTTCAGCCGTCATCGCCACCACCACGCCCTTGCCCGCCGCCAGGCCATCGGCCTTGATGACGATGGGCGCGCCGTGTTTGTCCACGTGCGCGTGGGCCGCCGCCGCTTCGGTGAAGGTGGCGTACAGCGCGGTCGGGATGCCGTGGCGCTGCATGAATTCCTTGGCGAAGGCCTTGCTGCTTTCCAGCTGCGCCGCGGCCTGCGTGGGCCCGAAGACACGCAGGCCGCGGGCGCGGAACAGGTCCACCACGCCGGCCGCCAGCGCCGCCTCGGGGCCGACGACGGTGAGCGCCACCCTTTCAGCCTGGCAGAAGTCAGCCAGCTGCGCGGGGTCGGTCAGCGGCACGTTCTTCAGGCGCGGGTCGACCGCCGTGCCGCCGTTGCCTGGCGCCACGTAGACCGTCTGCACACGGTCGCCCTGCGCCAGCTTCCAGGCCAGAGCGTGTTCCCGCCCGCCGCCGCCGATGACCAGCACTTTCATTGCGCGCTCACCGCTCGATCAGTGCGTTGTGGTACAGGTCTTGAACATCGTCCAGGTCTTCGATGATGTCCAGCAGCTTCTGCATGCGCGCACCGTCGTCTCCGCTCAGTTCGATGCTGTTCTCGGCCCGCCAGGTGACTTCGGCCACCTCCGGCTTCAGGCCCGCAGCTTCCAGCGCGGCTTTCACGGCTTCGAACTCGGTGGGCGCGGCCAGCACTTCGATGGCGCCGTCGCCGTCGGTGATGACATCGTAGGCGCCGGCTTCCAGTGCCACTTCCATGACCTTGTCTTCGTTGGTGCCGGGCGCAAACACCAGCTGCCCGCAGTGCTTGAACTGGAAGGACACCGAGCCTTCGGTGCCCATGTTGCCGCCGTATTTGCTGAAGGCGTGGCGCACCTCGGCCACCGTGCGCACCTTGTTGTCGGTCATGCAGTCCACGATGATGGCCGCGCCGCCGATGCCGTAGCCTTCATAGCGGATCTCTTCGTAGCTCACCCCTTCGAGGTTGCCGGTGGCCTTGTCGATGTTGCGCTTGACGGTTTCCACCGGCAGATTGACCGCCTTGGCCTTTTCGATGGCCAGCCGCAGACGCGGGTTGGCGCTGGAGTCGCCGCCGCCCAGGCGAGCCGCCACCATGATCTCGCGTATGGCGCGTGTCCAGGCCTTGCCGCGCTTTTCATCCTGCCGACCCTTGCGGTGCTGGATGTTGGCCCATTTGGAGTGACCCGCCATGAATGCTCGATTCCCGTGCTCAACGTCAGAATGACAGCCGGGCATTTTACCCGGTGGGGCTGTCGCGGTAGGGGCACTGCGGTGCGGGCTGCGCTAGGCTAGGCCGGACATGCCCGCTGCGTTGACCCTCAACCCCACCGCCTTGCGCCAGCGCCTGGCGCAGCTGGGCCTGCGCCAATGGTGGCTGGCTGAACAGCTGGGCGTGGACCGCCGCACGGTGCTGCGCTGGGTCAACGGGCAGGTGCGGCACATCCAGCAGCGGCAAGCGAAGGCCTTGGCTGACGTCCTGAACTGTCCGCTCGACGAATTGCTGCTGCACGAGCCCCACACCTTGCTGGCCACGCCGCAAGACCAGCGCGCCGCCGGCACCGCACTGGCCTCGAGCACCCTGCTGGACCGGCTGGGGCCGGTGGGCGAGTGGGATGTCATCGAGCAGCTGGTCAGGGCCGCCGCCGTGCCCGACCTGCCGCTGCACGTGCTGGGCCGCCTGCACCACCAGTTGTGCGTGGCCTGCTGGCGACAGGACAAGCTGAACGAGGCCCGGCAGCACAACGACAGCACCTTGGCCATCGCCCACCGCTGCGGCGACAAAAGCCTGCTGGCCGACGCGCTGGGCAGCCGCGCCAACCTGCAGTTCTGGCGCGGCGACTGGCCCGCCGCTCAGGGCAGCTGGCACGAGGCGCTGGCCCTGTCGCACTGGCTCACGCCGCGCCAGCGGGGCGCGCTGCACAGCAACCTGGGCGCTTCCCAGGCCGAGGCCGGCGCGCCAGAACAGGGCCGCGCGCAGTTGCTGCTGGCGCTGGCCTGCTTCGACATCGACGGCACGCCGATGAACCACAGCATCGCGCGCGCTCACTTGGCACTGATCGCGCTGATGGCCGGCGAGACCGACGAAGGTGAAGAGCAAGCCGCACGCGCCCACGCGGCTGCACAAAACGGTGACTACCGCCGCGGGCTGGCGCTGTCGCACCTGCTGCGCGCCCAGGCAGCAGCGCAGCGGGGCCAAGAGGCCGACACCCGGCGGGCGCTCGAGCAGGCGGGGCAAACCTTTGCCGAGCTGGGCATCGTCGAAGCCAACACCTCGCTGCTGGCCGCACGCGCCCTGCGCTGGCTGGGCGACGGTGCGGGCGCGTTGGCCGCGGCGCAAGAAGCCCTGCATCGCAACACCAGGCTGCCACTGGAACTCGCGGCGGCCCTGCACGAACAGGCCCTGGCCCTGCACCTGCTGGGCCGCATCGCCGAAGCAGCCAGCGCTGCGCGAAGTGCAGCCGAAGCCTACCGGCGCTGCGGCGCCACGCCGCCTGCCGTGTCACCCGCTGTGTCACCCGCTGTCACTCGCCAGCCGGCCGCGGTGGCGCTAAGGTAGCGCCACCGCAGACCTGCACACCAAGCGCCACAGCGCCACTGCGCCACAGCGCCACAGCGCCAAAGCACCGACATGGATTTCGACACCTTCATCGACAAGGCCTGGACCGACCACGCCACCGACCCTCAGGCCGTGGCTGCAACACTTCAGACCGTTGGGCTGACACGCATCACCGACGCCGGCCAGTTGTCCAGCGTGGCCCATCTGGCGCAGCACGTGTTGGGCGCCCACCTGGCGCGCTGGCAGGACGGTGTGGATTTCCAGCAGCGGCTGGCAGCCCTGCCCTGTTGCACCGCTGGCAGCAGCGAGGCGCAGGCCATCGGCCGCCACATCAGCGCACTGCGCCTGGCCGGCGGCCTGGGAGACGATCGCGTGGGCGCCGGCGCTTCAGACCGCATCCGGCTGACCGCGCTGGCGGCCATCAACCTGGCCGAACACGACGCAACCCGCGCCGCCGCGCTGCTGGAAGAAGCCCTGGCAGCGGCGGCGACGGCAGGCCTGCCTGACACCGACCCCATGCACCGCGCGCTGGCCGTTGCCGGCAACAACATCGCCAGCACGCTGGAAGAGGTGCCTGAACTGTCGGCCGAAGCCAGCCGCCTGATGATCCTGGCCGCCCAGACCGGCCGCCGCCACTGGGCCATCGCCGGCACCTGGCTCGAGACCGAACGGGCCGAATACCGGCTGGCGATGAGCTGGCTCAAGGCCGGCGACCTGGCGCAGGCGCGACAACACGCCCAGAACTGCCTGGAGATCGTGCACGCCAACGGCCAGGTGCCGATGGAGGCCTTCTTTGGCTGGGTGGCGCTGGGCCAGGTGGAACGCGCCGCCGCCAACGCCACTGGCCTGGCACAAGCCGTGGCGCAGGCAGAAACGGCACTTGCGGGCCTGACTGCAGACGACCAGGGCTGGTGCAAGGTCAGCCTGGACAAGCTCAATGCCGTTTGAGTCGGGCAGTTTGAGTCGGGCAGTTTGAGTGGGGCAGTTTGAGTCGGGCAGTTTGAGTCCGGACCGCGCAGCTAGACTTGCCGCGCCCTTGTCTGCTGCCGGAGCCCTGCATGCCCGACCCGATACTCGTCGCCCAGCGTGGCGACATCGAATGCCACTTGTTGCCTGCGCTGGCCAACCGCCATGGCCTGATCACCGGCGCCACGGGCACCGGAAAGACGATCACGCTGCAGACGCTGGCTGAAAACTTCAGCAAGCTGGGTGTGCCGGTGTTCATGGCCGACGTGAAGGGCGACCTGACCGGCGTCACGCAGGCCGGCACGCTGCCGCCCAAGGTGGCCGCCATCCTCAAAGAACGGGGCATCGCAGCGCCGACCAGTGCACATTGCCCGGCCATGCTGTGGGACGTCTTCGGCGCCCAGGGCCACCCGGTGCGCGCCACCGTGTCCGACATGGGCCCGCTGCTGCTGGCACGCATGCTGGCGCTGAACGAAACGCAGGCCGGCGTGCTGAACCTGGTGTTCAAGATCGCCGACGACAACGGCCTCTTGCTGCTGGACATGAAAGACCTGCGCGCCATGTTGCAGTTCGTGGGCGACAACAGCAAGACCTTCACCACCGAGTACGGCAACATCAGCGCCGCCAGCGTGGGCGCCATCCAGCGCGGGCTGCTGCAGATCGAAGAACAAGGCGGCGACCTGTTCTTCGGCGAGCCCATGCTCGACATCAGCGACTTCATGCAGACGGTCGACGGCCAGGGGGTGATCAACATCCTGACCGCCGACAAGCTGATGAACGCACCGCGCCTGTACGCCACCTTCCTGCTGTGGATGCTGAGCGAGCTGTTCGAGTTGCTGCCCGAGGTGGGCGACCTGGACAAGCCCAAGCTGGTGTTCTTCTTCGACGAAGCGCACCTGCTGTTCAAGGACGCACCGGCCGCGCTGGTGGAACGCATCGAACTGGTGGTGCGCCTGGTGCGCAGCAAGGGCGTGGGTGTGTACTTCGTGACGCAGAACCCGCTGGACGTGCCCGACACCGTGCTGGCGCAACTGGGCAACCGTGTGCAGCACGCACTGCGTGCCTTCACGCCGCGCGACCAGAAGGCGGTGAAAGCCGCCGCCCAGACCATGCGCGCCAACCCCAGCATCGGCGACATGGCCACGGCCATCACCGAGCTGGCCGTGGGCGAAGCGCTGGTCAGCTTCCTGGACGCCAAGGGCCGGCCCAGCGTGACCGAACGGGTGTTCGTGCTGCCGCCGGGCAGCCAGATCGGGCCCATCACGCCGGTGCAGCGCCAGGCGCTGATCGCCGGCTCGCTGGTGGCCGGCACTTACGAAAAGACGGAGGACCGCGAATCGGCCTACGAAAAGATCAAGGGCCGGGTGATGGCGCCAGCCGGCGGTGCTGCAGCGGCGGGTGGCGGTGCCGGCGGCGGCACCTTGCCTGGCAGCAGCACACCGGCACCGGCACCGGCAGCAGCCGGCGGCGGCATGATGGACAGGGTCAGAGACATGCTGATGGGCAGCACCGGCCCACGTGGTGGGCGCCACCCGGGTCTGGCAGAGAAGGCAGCGTCTTCGGCGGTGCGCAGCATCGGCTCGGCGGTGGGGCGAGAAATCATCCGCGGCGTGCTGGGTTCCTTGCTGGGCGGTGCGCGCAGGCGCTAAATCTGCACACGAACCAAGACCCGTGCAACGCGACGACACCCTGCGCCAGACGCTGCTGACGCGCCTGCAGCACAACCCCGGCCGCGAGCTGCCGGGCACTGGTTTGCACCGCGCCGCCGTGGTGCTGGCGGTGGTGGACGCCGGCCCCGGCGCCGAGCTGCCGGGCTTTGCGGCCAACCCGGGCTGGAGCACCGAAGCCGCCTTCCTGCTGACCCGACGCGCCGCGCGCATGAACCGCCACGCCGGCCAGTGGGCGCTGCCCGGTGGCCGCATCGACGAAGGTGAGTCCGCATTGCACGCTGCGCTGCGCGAGCTGCACGAGGAACTGGCCCTTCAGCTGCAGCCCGGCAGCGTGCTGGGCACGCTGGACGATTACGCCACACGTTCGGGTTATGTCATCACACCCTTTGTCGTCTGGGCGGGCGCCGCAGCGGTGCTGGCGCCCGACGCGACCGAGGTGGCCAGCGCACACCGAATCCCGCTGACCGAGCTGCTGCGCAGCGACGCACCCATCCTGGACCCGCCCCACCCCGGCCACGAACACCCGGTGCTGCGCATGCCCCTGGGTGAACACTGGGTGGCCGCACCCACCGCCGCCATCCTGTACCAGTTTGCGCAGGCTTGCCTGCTGGGGCGGCCCACACCCGTGGCGCATTTCGACCAACCGCAGTTCACCTGGCGCTGAACGGTTGGCGCGAAAGAGTTGCTGCTGAAAATCGGCGCTGAAAATCGCTGGCCCACCCCGGGCAGGCACAGAGGAGCGGAGATGATCAAGTGGATGGTGATTGCGCCTGTGGCGCTGCTTGTGTTGCTGCTGCTGGCCGGCCAGACGGGCCTGCTGCGCGGCAAGCCGCCCGCCGATCTGGGCGTGCGCGAAGGCAAACTGAAGCGGCCCTCGAAGACGCCCAACAGCGTCAGCAGCCAGGCCGACCTGTGGCCCGGCCATCCGCAGGCCGACTACGCACGCATCGCCCCCTTGCCGGCCCAGGGCGATGCAGTCGCCACGATGGCGCGCATCCGGGCTGTGCTGGCTGCCATGCCGGGCGCCACGGTCGAGAAAGCCGAGGGCGATTATCTGTACGCCACGTTCAGCACGCGGCTGCTCAAGTACACCGACGACGTGGAGTTCTGGTTCGACCCGGCCGCCGGCGCGGTGCAGGTGCGTTCGGCCTCGCGGCTGGGCAGCAAGGACTTTGGCGTCAACCGCGCGCGCATCGAAACGCTGCGCGAGGCACTCGGCCGCTCTTGACCGGCTGCGGTCCGGCTGGCGTCGGCTGGGGCTCATTTCGCGTCACCGGGCTACAGCCCGTCGCCGCGCACTCGCGCCGTGTGGTGGCCTGCGCCACAGTGCCACCATGTTGATGCAAATCCTCCTTCACACACCCTGGTGGGTCTGGACCCTGCTGTGCGCGCTGCTGGCGCTGGGGCTGTGGCAGCGCCGTTCACGTCACGTCGCGCCACCCCGCCTGCTGATCCTGCCACTGGCGCTGCTGGGGCTGGGCCTGTGGTCCATGGCGCCAGGATTTCTGGCGCTGCCCTGGACGGCTGCGCTGTGGGCGCTGGCGCTGGTCTTCAGCACGGCGCTGGGCCGGCGGCTGCCGCCGCCACGCGGCACACGCTGGCTGGCGTCCACGCGGCGCCTGCGTCTGCCCGGCAGTTGGCTGCCCCTGCTGCTGATCGTGACCATCTTCAGCCTGCGCTACGCCGCCGGCGTGGCCCTGGCGCTGAACCCGGGCTGGCGTGACCTGGCCTCCGTGCAAGGCCCGCTGGCGTTGATGTTCGGTGGCCTGAGCGGCGTTTTCATGGGCCGCGCGCTGGGTCTGCTGGCGCTGACCCGGCCCACAATGCCCGCCCATGGCCCTGCGAAAGTCGACCTTGCCTGAACCGGCACCGGCCGTGCCCACCGGCGCGTTGCTTCAGACCTGGCAGCGCCTGCGCACAAGCGCCTGGCGGCAGTTGCTGGTGGTGGGCACGCTGTGCCTGGGCATCGCGGTGCTGCTCACGGCGCTGGACGGCCGCGGCTTTGGCCCCAAGCTGGTCTATTCCTTGTCCATCGGCGTGGTCTGCACCGGTCTGGTGGGCGGTGCACGCCTGTTCGTGGCCTGGGTCCACGACCAACTGCGGCGCGCACGCGGCCTGCCCACGGCGACCGATTTCAACGGCTGGGCCGGCGCCATCCCAGGTGCGCTGCTGGCCATGACCCTGGGACCGTTCATCGGCCTGACGTTGGGCGATTTGCTGACGGGTAAACAATCCGCCAGTGTCTGGAACCTGGCCTCGAGCAACACCCGCATCACCCTGGTGCTGAGCCTGCTGGGCACGGTGATCTCGCTGGTGGTCATCAGTTCGCTGGAACGTCTGGCCAGCGCCCGAGCCGCGGCAGAGGCCGCGCAGCGCCAGGCTGCCGAACACCAGTTGCGCCTGCTGCAAAGCCAGTTGGAACCGCACATGCTGTTCAACACGCTGGCCAATCTGCGTGTGCTGATCGGCCTGGATGCGGCGCAGGCGCAGGCCATGCTGGACCGCCTGATCAGCTTCCTGCGCGCCACACTGAATGCGTCGCGTCTTGCCTCGCACCCGCTGGCCACCGAGTTCGAACGCATCGCCGACTACCTGGCCTTGATGGGCGTGCGCATGGGCGCGCGGCTGCAGACGCAGCTCAACCTGCCCGAGGCCCTGCGTGACTTGCCCGTGCCGCCGCTGCTGCTGCAGCCGCTGGTGGAAAACGCCATCAAGCACGGCCTGGAGCCGCATGTGCAAGGTGGCCTGATCACGGTGTCGGCACAGGCCCAGGGCCAGGACCTGGTGCTGACCGTGCGCGACACCGGCGCTGGCCTGGGCGGCACGCGCGTCGCCACGTCCTTCGCAACAACCGTCGCAACAACCGTCGCAACAACCGTCGCAACACCCTTCGCAACACCCGGCAGCCATTTTGGCGTGGCGCAGGTGCGTGAACGCCTGATCACGCTGCACGGCAACAAGGCCGCACTGACGATCGAACCAGCGGCCGACGCGCAGGGCGGCACGCGGGCCACCATCCGCATGCCCTTGCCACGCCTGACCTGACATTCCTGCCGAAATCTGCCCATGAACCCACCCCGCGCCCTGATCGCCGAAGACGAACCCCTGCTCGCCGCCGGCCTGCGCGCCGACCTGGCCTCGGTGTGGCCCGGTCTGCAGGTGCTGGCCACCGTGGGCGACGGGCTGCAGGCCGCCACCCAGGCGCTGGCGCTGCGGCCCGACGTTTGTTTTTTCGACATCCGCATGCCCGGCTGCACGGGCCTGGAAGCAGCGCAGGCGCTGGCCGAGGACTGGCCCGAGGGTGTGGCCTTTCCGTTGCTGGTGTTTGTGACCGCCTACGACGACTATGCCTTGCAGGCCTTCGAGGCCCAGGCCGTGGACTACCTGGTCAAGCCAGTGGACCACGAGCGGCTGGCCGGGTGCGTGGCCCGACTGCAGGCGCGGCTGGCTGCGCGTGTGGCGCCGGTGGTGGGCATCGAACAGGCGCTGGCGCAGTTGCGTGGGCTGCTCGGCGCAGCGCCGGGCGCGGTCACGCCAGGCGCGCCAGCCCAGCCCCGGCTGGCCGTGATCCAGGCCCAGGTGGGCAATCTGGTGCACCTGGTGCCGGTGGAAGAGGTGGTGTACTTCGAGGCCGCCGACAAGTACGTGCGGGTCATCACGGCACAGAAGGAGCACCTCATCCGCACCTCGCTGCGCGAGCTGCTGCCGCAGTTGGACGCGCAGACCTTCTGGCAGGTGCACCGCGGCACGGTGGTGCAGGCTCGGTGCATCGGCAGCGCACGGCGTGAAGAGTCGGGCAAGGTCACGCTGACCCTGCGCGGCCGACCCGAAACCCTGGTGGCCAGCCGCCTGTACGCACACTTGTTCAAGGGCATGTAGCGGCGCGGAAGGGGGCGAGCCGGCCAGCAGGCGTCGCGCCCAGGCAACCGCCCAGGCCAGCGATCGCCGCCGCCTACAATTCGGGGTTCGGCCCTACAGGGGCCGAACCATGTGAACCAGGAGTTTTTTCGTGCCCGTGCCGTCCGATCCCACCGCCGCCGTGCCGGCATCCGACCTGCCCACGCTGGAGCGTGAGCTGGCCGCGCTGTTTGTCCAGGCGCTGAACCTGGAAACGGCCGCTGCCGACATCGACCCCGAAGCTTCGCTCTTTGGCGACGGGCTGGGTCTGGATTCGATCGACATCCTGGAAGTGGCGCTCGAGGTCTCGCAGCGTTATGGCTTCCAGCTGCGCTCGGACGACGACAACAACCAGAAGATTTTCCAGAACCTGCGCAGCCTGGCGGCCCATGTCGCCCAGCACCGCACCAAGTAAGCCGGCAGGCGCAGCGGCTGCGGTCTGGCGGCTGGGTGCCGGTGCGGCCGCCGGTGCGGCCGCGCTCGTGGGCTACGCGCTGCTGTCGAACTGGCTGATGGTGCACCACGCGCAGGCGCCCATCACCGTGGCCTTGCTCTTCGGCCCGCTGCTGCTGGCCGTGGCTGGCATGGGCTGGCAGCGGCGCCAGTGGCTGACGCTGGCCGCCTGCGCCGTGTTGCTGGCTGTGCTGGCCGTGGTGGTGTGGCGCGGGGGTGTGCTGGACGCACGTCGCCTGTACGTGCTGCAACATGGCGGCATTCACCTGGCCCTGGCCTGGACCTTCGGAATGACGCTGCGCGGTGACGCCAAACCGCTGGTCACCGCGCTGGCTGAAAATGTGCATGGCCGCCTGGGCCAACCTTTCACGCCCGCGCTTGCGCTGTACACCCGCGGCGTGACGCAGCTGTGGGCCGGCTACTTCGTGGCCATGGTGGGGGTGTCAGTGCTGATCTACGTCCTGGCGCCGTGGTCGCTGTGGACGCTGTACTGCACCGTTTTCACCCCGCTGGCCGCCGCTGTGCTTATGGTGGGCGAACACATCTGGCGCTACCGGCGCCACCCGGAGTTCCCGCGTGTGTCGCTGCGCGCCGGCTTCGACGCCTACCAGCGTTCGGGCCGCAAGGACACCCAGGCAGCGCCGCGATGACCGCCACCCTTCCCCTGCTGACACCGCGCGACCTGTCGCAGCCCGTGGCCTGGCGCCAGGGCGAAGCGATCAGCGGCGCGCAGTTCATTGCAGAAGCACTGGCCGTGGCCGCCCAGTTGCCCGACGGGCGCCCCATCAACCTGTGCCAGGACCGCTACCTGTTTGCATTGGGCCTGGCCGCTGCACTGCTGCGTGGCCAGACCAGCCAGATGCCACCCAACGCACTGCCCGACACGCTGCGCCAGGTGCCGGCAGCTGGCGGCGCGCCCTATCTGCTGATCGACGACACACCGCCAGATACCGGCGGCCTGCCGCTGCACCGGGTGGCTCGGCCCGTGGCTCTCACGCCGGTGATGCAGGTGCCGCAGATTCCGGTCGACCAGGAAGCCGTGTGCCTGCTGACCAGCGGCTCCACCGGCGCGCCGCAGCCGCACGCCAAACGCTGGGGGCCGCTGGTGGCCAACATCGCGGCCGAGGCCGAACGGCTGGCCGAACTGCTGCAGCGCCCCACGCTGGCCGGCATCACGCTGGTGGCCACGGTGCCGGCGCAACACAGCTACGGCTTCGAATCCACCGTACTGCTGGCCCTGCTGGGTGGCGCCAGCTTCGACGCCGGCCGGCCCTTCTACCCGGCCGACATTGCCGACGCGCTGGCGCGTGTGCCCGCGCCGCGTGCGCTGGTGACCACACCCTTCCACCTGAAGACGCTGCTGATGGCCGCGCTGCCGCTGCCGCCCGTGGTGCTGACGCTGTCGGCCACCGCACCGCTGAGCCCGCAGCTGGCGGCGCAAGCCGAAGCCGCCTTCGACGGCCAGCTGGTGGAAATCTACGGCTGCACCGAAGCCGGCCAGGTGGCCAGCCGGCGAACCACTGCCGGCCAGACCTGGCACACGCTGGGCGCGCTGCGCATCACGCAAGAATCAGCCGCTGATGGCGAACGTTTTGTTGTCGCGGGTGGCCACGTCACCGAACCCACACCGCTGGCCGACGTGCTGGTGCTGCAGGACGCGCAGCACTTTCAGCTGCTGGGCCGCGCCAACGACCTGATCCACGTCGCCGGCAAGCGCAGTTCGCTGGCGCACCTGAATTTCCACCTCAACCGCATCGATGGCGTGGACGACGGCGTTTTCTGGCTGCCCGAAGAGATGGCCGAAGCCATCGTGCGGCCGGTCGTCTTTGTGGTGGCGCCCAAACTCTCGTCACGCGACATCATTGCCGCACTGCGCGCGCAACTGGAAAGTGCCTTCGTGCCGCGCCGCGTGGTGCACGTGCACGCGCTGCCGCGCGAGGCCACGGGCAAGCTCACCGTGGCCGGCTTGCGGCAGTTTGCGCTGCAGACGCTGTCGGCCGCCCAGGCGCCGGTGAGCGACCTGCCCGCAGACACCAGATTCGACAACACTGGCGCCAACGGGGGCGCCAACGGGGGCGCCAACAATGGCGCCAACAGTGGCGACCGCAACGGCGACCGCAACGGCGACACCGACGTCGACATCCCCGCCGACCACCCCGCTTTCGCCGGCCACTTCCCGGGCCACCCGGTGCTGCCGGGCGTGGCGCTGCTGTCGCTGGTGATGCAGGCGCTGGCCGACCGGCCGACGCTGTCAGCACGCGTGGGCAACACGCCGCGCATCGACAACGCCAAGTTCCTGCACCCGGTGGGCCCCGGTGTCCACTTGCGCGTGGCGCTGCGCGAACACCGCAGCGGCGTGGCCTTCGACATCTGGCAGGGCGACACCGCCGTGGCACGCGGGCAGCTGTCGGCGGGCGCCGACTGATGGCCGCCACGGCTCCGCCCAAGCCAGCGGCCCCCGCCTGGGCTGCAGGTCGAGAGCGGGGCAGCCTGCTGGCACTGCGTTTCATGGCCTGGGTGGCGGTGACGCTGGGCCGGCCGGTGGCGCGGCTGCTGCTGCACCCCATCACGCTGTACTTCCTGCTTTTTGCCGCATCACCGCGGCGGCACTCCGCGCGCTACCTGGGCCGAGTGCTGCGCCGGCCGGCCACATGGCGCGACCAGTACCGCCACTTCCACACCTTCGCCAGCACGGTGCTGGACCGGGTGTACTTCGTGCGTGGGCAGCTCGACCGTTTCGACATCACGATGCACGGCGACGCCGGATGCGACGACACGCTGGCCTCGGGCCAGGGCGGTTTCCTGCTCGGCGCGCACCTGGGCAGTTTCGAGAGCCTGCACGCCGCGGGCAAGAGCTTTCCGGGCATGCGCGTGACGATGGTCATGTACCCTGACAACGCACGCAAGATCCACGGCGTTCTGCAGGCCATGGCCCCTGACTTCAAACTGGCCGTCATCGCCATCGGCAACGCCGGCTCGACCCTGGCCATCCGCGACGCGCTGGACGCCGGCCACCTGGTGGGCCTGCTGGGCGACCGTTACCTGCAGGCCGACTCGGCGCGCTCGCCCGGCATCGAAGTCAACTTCCTGGGCGTGCCGGCGCTCTTTTCAGACGGCCCGCTGCGCCTGGCCCTGCTGCTCAGACGCCGGGTCATCTTCATGGTGGGCCTGTTCCTGGGCGGCCGCCGCTACGACGTGCGCTTCGAAACCCTGGCCGACTTCCGGCAACCGCCCACCGACCCGGCCGCGCGCGAGGCGCTGATCCGCGACACGCTGCTGGCCTACGTGGCCCGGCTTGAAGCTCTGTGCCGCGAGGCGCCCGACAACTGGTTCAACTTATATGACTACTGGCGTGAAGACACCGCGCTCTGATCGGCCCGGTTGGCCCTCCACCGGCCTGCTGCTGCTGGGCCTGGCCGCGCCCGCCTGGGCACTGGACCTGGCCACCGTGACCGGTCTGCTGGCCCAGCGCAAGAGCGGCGAAGCGCGTTTCACCGAAGAACGCACCGTCAGCGGCATCGACGGCCCCTTGCGTGCAGCCGGTGTGCTGAGCTTCGAAGCGCCCAATCGCTTCACGCGCCTGACGACCGAACCGCGCGCCGAGTCGATGGTGGTGGACGGCAACCTGCTGGTGCTGAAGCGCGGTGGCCGCACCCGGCAGATGACGCTGGACGCCATCCCCGAGGTCACCGCGCTCATCGAAGCCGTGCGCGGCACGTTGACCGGCAACGCGGTGACGCTGGACAAACACTTCCGCATCAAGGTCGAAGGCAGCACCACGCAGTGGACGCTGACCCTGGTGCCGCGCGACGAACGGCTGGCCACGCAGGTGCGTGAACTCAAGATCACCGGCCTGGGCGGCGACCTGCGCGTGGTGGAACTGTGGCTGGCCGGGGGTGACCGCAGCGTGATGTCGATCGAACCGCTGCAGGCCTTGAAAAAATGACCCGGCGCATCGGGGTCGTGCTGCTGATCTGGGCGGCGGTGGTGGCCGCTTGCGTCGGCCAGATCCTGCGCACGCCTTTCACGGCCGACCTCAGCGCCTTCCTGCCCGCCGAACCCGACGCACAGCAGCGGGTGTTGATCGAGCAGCTGCAGAGCGGGCTGCCCGCGCGCACGCTGCTCATCGGCATCGAAGGGGGCGACACGACCGCACGGGCCCAGGCTTCGCGTGCGTTGGCCAAGGGCCTGCGCAGCAGCGGCCTGTTCGAGCAGGTGCAAAACGGCGAGAGCGAATCTTTCGACACCATCGGCAGCTGGCTCTTCGACAACCGCTATGCCTTGAGCCCGGCGGTGGGTGCGCAGCGCTTCACCGTTGCCGGCTTGCAAGATGCCATCGGCGAAACGGTGTCGTTGCTGGGCACACCTGCAGGCAACGCCGTCAAGCCGATCCTGGAACGCGACCCCACGGGCGAAACCGTGCGCATCGCCGAGGCGCTGATCCCCAGCAATTCACCGCGCAGCGAAGAAGGGGCGTGGGCTTCGCGCCAGGGCCAGCGTGCGCTGCTGGTGGCCATCAACAAGGCGCCGGGCGCCGACCTGGACGCGCAGTTGCTGGCCATCCAGCGGGTGCGCGACACCTTTGCCGGTCTGGGCAGCAAGGGCCTGACTTTGCAGGTGAGTGGCGCGCCAGTGTTTGGCGTCGAGAGCCGGGCCCAGATCCAGGACGAAGTGCGACAGCTGGCCATCGCCGGAACGATTTTGATGAGCGCACTGCTGCTGCTGGCCTTTGCTTCGGTGCCGGCGCTGCTGGTGGCGCTGCTGCCGGTGGCCACCGGTGTGCTGGTGGGTGTCGCCACCGTGAGCCTGGTGTTTGGCAGTGTGCACGGCATCACGCTGGGCTTTGGCACCACGCTCATCGGCGAGGCCGTGGACTACGCCTTCTACTACCTGATCCAGGCCCGCGCCCATGGCGCACCGCACTGGGTGCGGCACGGCTGGCCCACCATCCGCCTGGGCCTGTTGACCAGTGTCTGCGGCTTTGCGGCGCTGGTGTTCTCGGGCTTTCCGGGGCTGCAGCAGCTGGGGGTGTTTTCGCTGGCCGGGCTGATTGCCGCAGCGCTGTTCACGCGCTTCGTGATGCCGCAGATCTTGCCCCAAGGCGCCCGCAGCTCGCGCCTGCGCCTGGCGCTGGGGCAAGGTGCCGCACACGCAGTGGCCTGGCTGCCGCGCCTGCGTTGGCCGTTGCTGGCGCTGGGTCTGGCCGCGGCCGGGCTGCTGCTGGTGCAGCGCGACAGCCTGTGGAGCGCGCAGCTCAGTTCACTGAGCCCCATCAAACAAGCAGCGCTGGATCTGGACGCCAGCCTGCGTGCCGACCTGAGCGCGGGCGACGCCCGCACGCTGGCCGTGGTGCAGGGCAACGATCTCCAGACCACGCTGCAGCGCGCCGAAGCAACGGGTCGGCTGCTGGACGGCCTGGTCGACCAGGGCCGAATCGGCGGTTACGACAGCGTGGCGCGCTGGTTGCCCAGCCTGGCGGTTCAGCAGGCGCGCATCAGCAGCCTGCCGCAGGCCGAGCCCCTGCGCCAGGCGCTGGCCGAGGCCACACAAGCCGGGCCACTGGATGCCGGACGCCTGCAGCCCTTCGTCGATGAAGTGCAGGCCGCACGCGGTCGCCCGCCGGTGACGCTGGCGGCGCTGCGCGAGACCGGGCTGTCGCCGCTGATCGACGCCCTGCTGCTGCAACGCAAGGACGGCAGCTGGGTGGCGTTGCTGCCGTTGCAGCCGGTTCCCGGCCAGGCCGCGATGCCAGAAACGGCGGCGTTGCTGCAGGTGCTGCAGCCCATTCCACAGGTTCAGGTGCTGGAGATCGGCGCCGAGCTGACGCGCATGTACGCACACTACCTGCAGCAGGCCCAGACCCAGGCCCTGCTGGGCGCCCTGGGTGTGGTGGCCCTGATGGCCTTCATGCTGCGCTCGGTGCGGCGCCTGCTGTCGGTGTGCCAGCCGCTGCTGCTGGCCGTGCTGCTGACGATGGGGCTGATGGCGCTGTTCGATGTGCAACTGGGCATCCTGCACCTGGTGGGCCTGCTGCTGGTGGTGGCGGTGGGCTCGAACTACGCACTTTTTTTCGACATGCTGCGGCGCGACCCGGCTGCTGCAGACGTCGACACGCTGGCCTCGCTGGTGCTGGCCAACCTGACCACGGTGTTGTCGTTCGCGCTGATTGCGATGTCGGGCATTCCGGCACTGTCGGCCATCGGGCGTGTGGTGGCCATCGGATGTTTCCTGGCCCTGCTGCTGGCAGCGGCATTTGCACCGCGGGCCCGGGCGGATTGAAGTCGGTGTGACAGAATTTTTGAATCCTCGAAACTGTACCCAACCTGGCCTGCCTCGCCCTTGCTTGCCTCACCCTTGCCTGCCTCACCCTTGATCCCCGCGCCGCTGCGCCCCATCCCCACGCCCTGGCCCTTGCCGCCCTTCGTGCAGGGCAGCGTGGTGCTGCACGTGGCCGCAGCCGGCGCTGCGCTGGCCTGGCCCACGGCCTGGCCCTGGGCACTGGGTGCCGTGGTCCTGAACCACGTCGCGCTCAGCGCCGCGGGCCTGTGGCCGCGCAGCGCGCTGCTGGGGCCCAACGTCAGATGGCTGCCGGCGGCAGCGGCAGCACGTGGCGAGGTGGCCATCACCATCGACGACGGCCCCGACCCCGAGGTCACGCCGGCGGTACTGGACCTGCTGGCGGCCCAGGGGGTACGCGCCACCTTTTTTTGCATCGCCCGTCGTGTGCAGTTGCACGCCGCGCTGACCCGCCGCATCGTGGCCGCCGGTCACAGCGTGCAAAACCACAGCCTGCAGCACCGCCACACCTTTTCGCTGCTGGGGCCGCAGGGATTCCGGCGCGAAATTGGCGATGCACAAGCACTGCTGGCTGACGTGACGGGCGTACTGCCGCATTGCTTTCGCGCTCCGGCGGGCCTGCGCAATCCGCTGCTCGACCCGGTACTGCACCAGCTGGGTCTGCACCTGGTGAGCTGGTCGCGGCGCGGCTACGACACACGCCGCAGCGATGCCGCCGGCGTGCTGCAACGGCTGGGTCACGGCCTGGCCGGCGGCAGCATCCTGCTGCTGCACGACGGCCATGCGCAGCGCACGGCTCAAGGCCGCGCCGTGCTGCTGGACGTGCTGCCGCCGCTGTTGCAGCAACTGCAACAGCAGGGCCTGCGCCCGGTGACGCTGGCCGACGCGCTGCCGCCGCGCGGGGCGCAGGCATGAAGCTGAACGACCTGCCCGACGCGGCAGCGTCGCCTGCCACGGCATTTGCAGCCGACGAAGCCTGGGCCCTGCTGCACACCGCCGCCTGCGCGCCCTACCGCAGCACCAGCCGCTGGGCCTGGCACTGGGCACGCGGCAAGCTCAGCGGCGACCCGGTGTTCCGCGGCATGCTGCAACGCGGCGACCTGCCGGCGCAGGCGCGGGTGCTGGACATCGGTTGCGGCCAGGGCCTGCTGGCCAGCCTGCTGCAGGCCTGTGGCGATCTGCAGCGCGCCGGTCAGTGGCCTCTGGCCTGGCCAGTGGCGGCATCGGCCCGCACCTACACCGGCATCGAGCTCATGTCCAAGGACGTGGCCCGCGCCCGGCACGCGCTGAGTGACATCGCGCTGAAGCCACAGTTCGTGTGTGCCGACATGTGCAAGGCCAGCTTTCCGGCCTGCGATGTGGTCGTCATCCTGGACGTTTTGCACTACGTGGACCACGCGGCGCAGGACGGGGTGCTGCAGCGTGTGCACGACGCCCTGCTGCCGCAAGGCCGCCTGCTGCTGCGCGTGGGCGACCAGGCCGACAGCCGAGGTTTTGCCGCCAGCCAGTGGGTGGACCGCATCGTCACCTGGGCGCGTGGCCACCGCGTGCCGCCCACCTGGGGCCGCACCGTGCAAGACTGGACGCGGACCTTGCAAGCCCTGGGCTTTGACGTGCGTGCCGTGCCGCAGAGCCAGGGCACACCTTTCGCCAATGTGTTGCTGATTGCCGACCTGAACAAGGCCCATCCATGAAGCCGCTGGCGGTGTCGGACTTCACCGTCGTCAGCGCGCTGGGCCATGGCCGCGCGCCGACGCTGGCGGCCTTGCAGTCCGGCCGCACGGGCCTGGCGGGGCAAGACTTCGAGACCGCCACGCTGGGCTCGTGGCTGGGCGTGGTGACGGGTGTGAACGAGGTGCAGCTGGCCCCCGAACTGGCCGCGCACGACTGCCGCAACAACCGGCTGGCCGAACTGGGGCTGCGCGCCGATGGCTTCGGCCAGCGCGTGCGCGAGGCGGCCCAGCGCTGGGGCGCCAGCCGCGTCGGCGTCTTCCTGGGCACCAGCACCTCGGGCATCCTGCAGACGGAAGTCGCCTACCGCCACCGTGACGCCAGCACGGGCGCACTGCCAGCATGGCTGCACTATGCCACCACGCACAACAGTTATTCTGTAGCCGGCTACGTGCGGGCGGCGCTGGGCCTGCAAGGGCCGGCGCACGTGGTGTCCACCGCCTGCTCGTCCAGTGCCAAGGTGTTTGCCGCTGCGCAGCGCATGATCGATGCCGGCCTGGTGGACGCTGCCGTGGTGGGCGGCGTCGACAGCCTGTGCATGACCACGCTCTACGGCTTCAAGAGCCTGGAGCTGGTCTCTGACGACATCTGCCGGCCCTGGGACGCGCACCGTGCCGGGCTGTCGCTGGGCGAAGCTGCCGCCTTCGCGCTGGTCGAGCGCGACAGCCCCGGTGCCGCCGCCTGGCTGCTGGGTACCGGCGAAACCAGCGACGGCCACCACATGAGCAGTCCGCATCCCGAAGGTGCGGGTGCCGCCGCGGCCATGCGCGCAGCACTGGCGGCAGCCGGCTTGCAGCCGGGCGACATCGACCACCTCAACCTGCACGGCACCGGCACGCCCGGCAACGACGCCGCCGAAGACAAGGCCGTGGTGGCGGTGTTCGGCACCACGCTGCCTTGCAGCAGCACCAAGGGCTACACGGGGCACACGCTGGGCGCGGCCGGCGGTGTGGAAGCGGCCATCGCCATGCTGGCGCTGCAGAACGGTTTCATGCCTGCGGGCTTGAATGTGCAGACGCCCGACCCGGCCTTGCACACGTTGTATCTGCAGCAGCCGCGTGAACAGCGTCTGCGCACGGTGGCCAGCAACTCCTTCGGCTTTGGTGGCAGCAACGCCAGCCTGATCTTTGGCACAAGCGACGGGGGCGCGCGGTGAGCATCCACCTGTCCGTGCTGGGCATCGGCATGCTGGGCCCTGGGCTGGCCGATTGGGCCGGCGGGCACGTGTTGCTGCGCGAGCCGTCCACCTGGCTGCACGCTGCCACCGTGGTGCCGGCGCCCAACCGCCTGCCGCCCACCGAAAGGCGCCGCGCCGGTGCCGTGGTGAAAGCCTCGATCGTGGTCGCCGACCAGGCCCTGGCCGCCAGCGGAGTGGACGCGGCCGCGCTGCCCACCGTCTTCACCAGTTCCACCGGCGACCCCGCCAACTGCCACATCCTGTGCGAGGCACTGGCCACACCCGGGCGCCTGGTGTCGCCCACCCGCTTCACCAACAGCGTGCACAACGCGCCGGCCGGCTACTGGCACATTGCCGCGCAGTCGCGTGCACCGTCCACCAGCCTGGCCGCCTTTGACGCCAGCTTTGCCGCAGGCCTGCTGGAAGCCGCCGTGCAATGTGCGGCCACCGGTGCGCCGGTGCTGCTGGTGGCCTGCGACGTGCCTTACCCCGAGCCGCTGCACGCGGTGCGGCCGGTGGCCGACGTGTTTGCCGTGGCGCTGGTGCTGGGCCCGGCAGGCGCGGGTCGTCAGCTGCAGGTGGACGTGACACTGGACGCCCAAGCCACGGCCTGCACCACGACCTGCACCACGACCTGCACCACGACCGGCACCACGACCGGCACCACCGACGCGCTGGAAGACGTGCGCCAAGGCATTCCTGCTGCACGGGCGCTGCCGCTCTTGCAGGCCTTGGCCGGCGTGGCTGCCGCTGAGGTGGTGGTGGAAGGTTTGAGCGGCCAGTCGCTGCGCGTGGGCGTGGCTGCCGCATGAACCCATCGCTGCAGCCCCAGACGCTGGACCACGCCGGCATCGCCGCCCGTGTGCCCCACAGCGGCAGCATGTGTCTGCTGCACACGCTGCGCGGCTGGACGGTCGAACGCATCGAGTGCAGCGCCATCAGCCACCTCGACCTGAGCAACCCTTTGCGCACGCAGGGCCGGCTGCTGTCGAGCAACGCCATCGAATACGCCTCACAGGTCATGGCCTTGCACGGCACGCTGGGCGCAACGCCCGGCAGTGCGCCGACGCCGGGCTTTCTGGCCAGCGTGCGCGGCGTGCGACTGCAGGTGGCGCGACTGGACGACGTCGCAGGCGAATTGACCGTCACCGCCACCCAGCTGGCCGGCGACACCCGCCAGGCGCTGTACAGCTTCACTCTGCACAGCGAACAGGGCGCGCTGCTGGTGGACGGCCGCGCCACCGTGATCCTGAACGCCCTGCCTTGACGCACTGCCTTGACGCCCTGCCTTGACGCACTGACCTGAGTTGCACCCGATGACCCACCCGATGACACCCGACCTGCAAGGCAAACGTGCGCTGATCACCGGTGCCAGCGGTGCGCTGGGTGCGGCCATCGCCCGCCGGCTGGCTGCCGACGGCGCCCATGTGCTGCTGCACGGCAACAGCCGGCCCGACGCGGTGCAGGCGCTGGCCGAAGAGATCCGCGCGGCTGGCGGCAGCGCCGAACCTTGTGTCTTCAACCTCTGCGATGACGCGGCCACCGCCGCCGCGGTGGCGCAGATGCTGGGTGCCGGCGCGGTGCAGCTCATCGTCAACAACGCCGGCATCCACGACGACGCGGTGTTCCCGGGCATGAAGCCCGAACAGTGGTACGGCGTCATCGACGTCTCGCTGCACGGCTTTTTCCGCGTCACGCAGCCGCTGTTGCTGCCCATGCTGCGCACGCGCTGGGGTCGCATCATCAATGTGTCGTCGGTGGCCGCGCTGTCGGGCAACCGCGGCCAGGTCAACTACGCAGCGGCCAAGGGCGGCCTGAATAGCGCCACCAAGGCGCTGTCGCTGGAGGTGGCCAGCCGCGGTGTGACGGTGAACGCCATCGCACCGGGCATCATCGATTCGCCCATGGCGGCCAGCAGCTTCGACGCCGAAGCCATCAAGCGGCTGGTGCCCGCCCAACGTGCCGGCACGCCGCAGGACGTGGCCGCGCTGGCAGGCTTCCTGGCCAGCCCGGCCGCCGGCTACATCACGGGGCAGGTGATATCGGTCAACGGCGGGCTGTACTAAACAGGCCTAGACAGGCCTAGACAGGCCTAGACAGGTGCGGCCGGCGCAAGCGCGGCGCCGGTAAAGACGGGTCCCTGCAAGGCTTCGACGCCATAGCCGCGGTTCACGTCCAGACCGGTCACGTGCCAGTCGTGCGCGGGCAGGCGCAGCGGATGCACCACTTCTTCGTACGACCGCATCGGCCACAGCACGCCAAAGCGGCGCTGGTGATCGAAGGTGTCGACCTCGGCCACCGCACCGCGGGTGCCGGCAAAACCTTCCAGCGTGAAGCGCAGTCGGCGCGTGACACCGTCATCGCGGTCGATGCACACCGCCACGCGGTCGCTGGCCACCTGCCCCAGCCCGGGTGACAGCCACACCTGCACCACGTCGCACAGGCGACCGTTGACCCGTTCGCTGCCGGCCATCTGCAGCGGCAGGCCACGGTCCACCAGCCACAGGGGGCCCAGCAGGAAGAGCCCATAACACTCGGCCACCAAGGCGCTGGCACTGCGTCTGGCGGGATCGGCGCTGGGCTGGCCCCCGTACCACAGGTCCAATTCACCCGGCCGCGCCGCACTGCCGTCGCCGCGGCGCCAGAACACCTGCTTGCGGCCCTGCGGCCCGGTGTAGGACTGCGCAACCACGCCGGCGGCGGGCAGCAGCCGCTCTTGCGAACGGCCCCGGTAGCCGGCATCCACCACCTCGGGCTGCACGGCGTTGATCAGCGGCCGCCACTGGCCGTCGTACGAGACGTTGATGTCGCTGATTTGCCGATAGGCCGCCAGGCCGTGCACTTGCGCGCTGGCCAGCAGGCGGGTAGCGGCGTCGGCGTCCGTTCGGGGCGCGGGCAGCAGCGGCAGGGGTGTACCGCAGGCGGTCAACAAGGGCAGGCTGGCGGCAGCCAGCAGGTTGCGGCGGGAGATGTGAGCAGGGTTCATGCGACGAAGATAGCAGCGACCACGCCCACAGCAGGTTCTGGGGCTTTGTGCGTGCGCGCCCGGCGTACCGCGGCCATACGTCATACGCCGGCCTTCAGGTCAAGGCCTTCAGGTCAAGTGCCTGCTCGGCTACGATGTGGTGGTGCTGCTCGAACTGCCCGGAAGCATCGGTCGCGGCGCACGTCCACTACTACCCTCAGGAGAGAACATGAACCTCAGTGCAAGGTCCCTGTCGTTGCCCGCGGCGCTGGCCGTTGCGTGGCTGGCCACCGGCTGTGTCAGCCTGGGTGGCACCAAGTCCGACTCCACGGCGGCAGCACCGACGCCCGCCCCTGCAGCCGCCGCAGCGCCCGCAGGCTCCAAGATCGGCCCCGGCATGACAACTTCCGGCGAAGTGATCGACGTGAAGAAGGTCGAGTCCGGCTTTGGCCAAAAGGTCAAGGGCCTGAACGACTGGGAAGGCGAGATCACCGGCAAGCCCGCACCCGGCAGCAAGTTCACGCGACTGCAGATCGGCATGAGCGCCAAGCAGGCGATGGACATCGTGGGTCAGCCCACCGACCAGGGCACCTACGTCACCGGCAAGGCCTGGATCCCGTTCTACTTCGGCTCCGACCGTTACCGCTATGAGATGGCCTACAAGGGCCAGGGGCGGCTGATTTTCGCCGGCTCGTCGGGCTTCGACTCCAACGCGCACCTGATCTGGATCATCCACGCCGCCAACGACACCGGCTACCGGTGACAGGCCCCAGCCGCAGGGTCACCACGGCGGCCCTGCTTGCGGGCAGCCTGGGCGGCCTGGGCGGCTTTGGTGGCCTCAGCGGATGCAGCCTGCTGCGCCAGGAGAGCCGAATCCCCATCGACAGCTTCTCCGACGACCGCGCCTGTGCCACCACGCAGGCGCCGGTGCTGCTGGTGCTGCTGCCGGGCGCCAACATGAGCCCGGCCGAACTGGTGCAGGAAGGTTTTGTCGACGCCGTGCGGCAGCGCGGTCTGGCCGTGGACCTGCTGATCCCGGATTCGAACCTGGGTTACGTGTACGAGGGCAGCATCATGCGGCGTCTGCACGATGAGGTCATCGCACCTGCACAGGCCAGCGGCTACCGCCGCGTCTGGCTGGCCGGCATTTCTCTGGGCGGCTTTCTGGCCATGGGCTACGCCATGCGCCACCCAGGGCAGATCGAAGGGCTGCTCACCCTGGCGCCTTACCTGGGCCGGCGTCCGTTGGTGCAGGCCGTGGCGGCTGCCGGCCCGGCCGCCTGGCGCACCGGAGCTGCGCCGCGCGACACGCAGGACGTGGAGCACGACTTGTGGATGTGGCTCACCGACCCCCGGCAGCAGCGACCCACTCACTTTTTGGGTTATGGCCAGGACGACCGCTTTGCCGAGGGCCACCGGCTGCTGGCTGGCTTGCTGCCGGCTGTGCAGGTGCAGGCGGTGCCCGGCGGCCACGACTGGCAGCCGTGGCGCCGTCTGTGGGCCGACTGGCTGGACCGCGGCCTGCTGCCGCGCAGCTGCACCGCGTGATGATTTCGATCGCGCCATCGGTCATCGCACCCGTGGCCGTGGTGGCACAGGGACTGGCCTGTGCCGCCGGCGTCGGTCTCACGCCGTTTGCCCAGGCCCTGCGCGACAACCGGTCGGCACTGACGCCGAACACTTTCACGGCGGTGCCACTGGCCACGTGGATCGGGCGCATGGCCGACATCGACCAGGTGCATCTGCCGGCGGCACTGTTGCACTGGGACTGCCGCGCCACGCGCGCCGCCTGGCTGGGTCTGCTGGCCGACGGTTTCATCGACACCGTGCACGCGGCCCGTGCGCAACACGGCTCCACCCGGGTGGGCCTGGTGCTGGGCACATCGGCATCGACCATCGGGGCATCGGAACAGGCCTACACATCGCTGGCAGCAGACGGCGGCTTTCCCGCCGCGTTGCGCAGTGAGACGCTGAACCACATGCATGCGGTGACGCAGTTCGTGCAGCAGGCACTGGCGCTGCAGGGGCCCTGCGTCACGGTATCCACGGCTTGTTCGTCCAGCGCCAAGTGTTTTGCGCAGGGTGAACGCTGGCTGCGCCTGGGGGTGGTGGACGCGGTGGTCGTGGGCGGCGTGGACACATTGAGCCTGAGTCTGCTGTTCGGCTTTGCTGCGCTGGGGTTGGTGTCCACTCGGCCCTGCCAGCCTTTTGCTGCCAGCCGACAAGGCATCAGCGTGGGCGAAGCGGCCGGTTTTGCGCTGCTGCAACGCGGCGCGAGTGCGGTGCAGTTGCTTGGCCACGGCGAGTCCAACGATGCGCACCACATGTCCAGCCCGCACCCACAAGGCCTGGGTGCAGAACGAGCGCTGGACGCAGCGCTGGCACGCGCCGGGCTGCAGTCGCACGACATGCAGTTCATCAGCCTGCACGGCACGGCCACGGCGCGCAACGACGAGGTCGAAGCAGCCCTGGTAGCGCGGCGCTACCGCCCCGACGTGCACGCCAGCGCAAGCAAGGGCCTTTGTGGCCACACCATGGGCGCGGCCGGCATGGTGGCCGCGCTGGCCTGTGTGCTGGCGGTGCGCGACGGACTGCGGGCGGGCACCCCAGGTACCGCTATCGCCGACGCGGCGCTGGGCGACATTTTTGTGCGGCAGCTGCACAGCACACCGGTGCAGCAAGCCGTGCGGCGGGCCGCTTGCCACGCCTTCGGCTTTGGTGGCAACAACGCGGTGCTGGTGTTCGGCGCGGGGGCGTCATGACAGCGCCGCTGACACGGCGGTTGTGGATCGACGGCATCGCGTGGTGGTCGCCCTCGCTGCACGACTGGATGCAGGCACAAGTGGCTCTGCGGGGTGATGGCGGGAGCAGCGGCACCGGCGACGACAGCGCTGAGCCCCCCGCGCACACCGCACGCCCGGCGCCGACCTTGCTGGCTGCCAACGAACGCCGCCGCGCGCCCGACGCCGTGCTGCTGGCACTGGAAGTGGCCACACGCGCAGCCGCCAGTTCAGGCCACGACCCGGCCACCCTGGCCAGCATTTTTGCGTCGGCACATGGCGACCTGGCGATCACCGACGCGCTGTGCCGCACGCTCAGCGACAACCCTCTGCTGCTGTCGCCGACACGCTTTCACCACTCGGTGCACAACGCGGCCTCGGGATACTGGGCCATCGGCAGTCGCAGCCCGGCGGCCAGCACCGCCTTGGCGGCCTTCGATTTCACCTTTGCCTCGGCGCTGCTGGAAGCCGCCTGTCAGTGCCACGCGGACGAGCAGCCCGTGATGCTGGTGGCCTGCGACACCGAAGCCGTGGGCCCGCTGGCATCGGTGAACCGCAGCCGCAGCCTGCTGGCGGTGGCGCTGGTGCTGTCGCCGGTGGAAGGCCCACAGTCATCTGCGTCGCTGGACTGGTCGCTGCAAGCTGCGGCCGTGGCGCAGCCTCAGCCGGCCAGTGCCGCAGCGCAGCGGCTGGCCCGCAACGCCAGTGCAGCGGCTTTGCCGTTGATTGAGGCCCTGGCCGCTGGCCACCATGGTGCCCTGGCCTGGCCGCTGTCTGCGGATTTGTCCTTGCACATTCAGCTGAACCACCCGTTGAATCGCCCAGTGAACCTCAAGCTGCAAGCCCGGCCGGCCGCAGCCCCGGGCCTGGCTGCGGCATGATGTGATCAGTTGCAGCACCGCAGTACACGACCGATGAATTCCAAAGCATCCACCCACGACGTGATCATCATGGGCGGCGGCCTGGCCGGCCTGACCCTGGCCCTGCAGTTGCGCCAGCGCCTGCCAGACCTGGACGTGCGGGTGCTGGAACGTCGCGCCCACCCCGTGCCCGAGGCCTGCCACAAGGTCGGCGAATCGACGGTGGAAATCGGCGCCCACTACTTCGCCAATGGGCTGGGCCTGAAGCAGCACCTGATGGACGCGCAGCTGAAGAAGTTCGGCTTCCGCTTTTTCTTCAGCGAAGGTCGCACCGACTTCGACCAGGTCACCGAACTCGGCGCCAGCCGCCCCTTGCCGGTCGGCAGCTGGCAAATCGACCGGGGTATCTTCGAAAATTTCCTGGGCCAGGAAGTGCAGCGACGTGGCATCACATTCACCGACAGCGCGCTGATCCGCGAACTGGATCTGGCCGCCGAAGCCCAGCCCGATGCGCTGCACACCGTGCGCTGGCAAGAAGGACAAGGGCCGGTGCAGACGGCGCAGGCGCGCTGGGTCATCGATGCCTGTGGTCGCGCCGGCCTGATCAAGAAGAAACTGGGCTTGGCCCGCGACAACGCCCATGCGGCGCACGCCGTGTGGTTTCGCATCAGCGAACACATCGTGCCCGACAACTGGTCGCAAGACCCGGCCTGGCAGGCACGCTGCATCACGCCCACACGCTGGCTGTCCACCAACCACCTGGTGGGCGAGGGCTACTGGGTGTGGCTGATTCCGCTGGCCAGCGGTTCACATTCAATCGGCATCGTGGCCGACCCCAAGTACCACCCGCTGGAAACCATGAACACCTTCGAGCGGGCGATGGCGTGGTTCAAGACCTACCAGCCGCGCCTGTTTGCCGACCTGGACGGCAAGCGCGACAAGCTGCAGGACTTTGCCTTCTTCAAGCGCTTCTCCTACGACTGCGAGCGTGTCTTCTCGGACCGCCGCTGGGCGCTGGCCGGCGAAGCCGGGCGCTTCCTGGACCCTTTCTACTCACCAGGCAGCGACTTCATCGGCATCGGCAACACCTACATCACCGAACTGGTGGCGCGCGACCGTGCGGGCCAGTCGATCGGCGCTTATGTGCACGTCTACGAACAGGTCTTCAAGTCCTTCCACGACAACACGCTGGCGCTTTACGTCGACCAGTACGGCCTGTTCGGCGACCCCGAGGTGCTGCCGGTCAAGGTGTTCTGGGACTACACCTATTACTGGGGCGTGCTGGCCAAGCTGTTCTACCACCAGGGCCTGACCGACCTGGTGGCGCTGAGCGATCTGCGTGACCGCATGGCCGGCATGCAGCCGCTCAACCTGGCGATGCAGACCTTCCTGCGCGGCATGTCGGCACACAGCCGAAAACGCAACCTGCCCATCATGCTGGACCAGGCTTCGCTGCCCTGGTTCGTGGAACTCAATCGAAGCCTGGTGGACGAACTGAGCCCGCAAGACTTCAATCAGCGGATGCAGGAATCGGCCACGCGCCTGCGGCAACTGGCCACCGAAATACTGGACCGCGCGTCGGCCGAGTACCCGCAGCTGGACGGCAAGCCGCTGCAGCAGGCCATCGAAGCAGCGGGTGGTCCGGTGCGCACCCGCGAGAAGCTGCTGTTCCCGGCGCTGGGCGAAACCCTGGACGAGGCGCTGGTGGTCTGATCCACGCCTGCGCCAGCACTCAGTTTGGCGGTCAGGACTGAAAGGGCGGCCGCCGGCGCAGTCTGCGCCACACCAGCAGCGGCAAACGCAGGACAAACTCCACCATCAGCCGGGCGTGCATCCAGCTCAGCAGCACGTTGTCGCGGCCATACCGGAAGTGCGACACGCCCCCTTGTTCGGCCGTCAGGTACTTCACCGGGGCGTCGATGTTCACCGGCTTCACACCGCGCCAGGCCAGGCGCACCACGGCTTCGGTGTCGAAGTCGAAGCGGCGCATCCAGGGCTGGCCGTGCATCAACGCCGCCAGGCCGGCGACGGGGTAGACACGGAAGCCGTACAGCGAGTCGGCCACGCCAGCACCCAGCGTTTCCAGGTTGGTCCACCAGTTGGACACACGGCGTCCGCGCACGCGCAGCAGCGGCGCGCTGGCGTCGAACACCGGGCGGCCCAGCACCATGGTTTCGGGTCGCGACAGCGAGGCCTGCATGAAGGTGGGGATCAGCTCGGCAGGGTGTTGACCGTCAGCGTCCATCGTCAGCGCGTGCGTGAAACCGGCAGCGGCGGCCTCGCGCAAGCCGTGCAGCACAGCCGCGCCCTTGCCCTGGTTGTGCGGCAGCAGCCACACGCGCAGACCACCGTCCTGCGCGGCCAGGGCCAGCAGACCTTGCGCGGTGCCGTCGGTGCTGCCATCCACCACCACCCACACGGGGCACCACTGCGCACGGGCGGCACGCACGGTGGCGTAGACGGTGGCGCCGGTGTTGTAGCTGGGGATCAGCACCAGGTGGCTGGCCGATGATGTCATGCCGTCTCCCTGGCGGCCTTGGACAGCGGCTGAACCGCCACTGGGGTGTGCACCCCGGCGGCAAAGTGGGCCTGCACTTCCTGCAGCAACACCAGGTGGTCCAGCGGTGGCTCAAAGCGGCGCCCCAGGCGCACAGCAAAGCGGATCGGCAGCGGTGGCAGCTTCCACAGCGGCCAGCCCTTGCCCAGGTAAGGCGAGTCGGTGTCGATGAACACCGTCTGCACCGGTGCCTGCGCGCGCTTGGCGATGAGCGCGAAGCTGGCGTGGAAAGGGTTCAGCGGCCACTGCGTGGTGCGTGTGCCTTCGGGAAACAGCACCAGCTGGCCGCCTTCCTGCAGGTCGTTCACGGCGCACTGCACCATGCCGTAGGTGGAGTCGTTGTGGATGTAGCGCGCCAGCCGCGCGCCTGGGCCCAGGAAGGGGTTGCGCAGCAGGCTGGCCTTCATGATGCAGGCGCTGCGCGGCAGGCGCGCCACCAGCATCAGGGCGTCCAGCATGCTGGGGTGGTTGGCCACCACGATGAGGCCGGCTTCGTCGCGCAGCGTGTCCAGCACTTCGGCGTCCAATCGCAACATGCCCACCACTGCAGCAATGCGCCAGAAGATGCGGTAGCCGTAGGCGATCATGGCGCGGCCCACACGGCGGCCTGCGGCGCGCGGCAGCAGCGGGTGCAGCAGCAGGGCGGCGATGTTCCAGGCCAGCGACATCAGGCCCAGCAGCAGCAGTTGCGCCTGCAGTGCCAGCCAGGCCAGTGGCCACCAAGGCGGTCGATCAGGCGGGCGAGCAGGCGGGCGGTCAGCCCCACGATCGGCCAGGCGATCGCTCACGGCTTCAATCTTCCACGCTGACACGTTCGGCCGATGTCGCCAGCACCCAGCTCACCGCCAGGCCGAAGCTGAGCTGCATGCGCTGGCGCACCAGGGGGCTGGGCTCGAAGGCGGCGTGAGCCACGCTGTCGGTGCGCAGGAAACCACCCACCCACATCGAACCCAGGCGCCTGGACACGCCTGTGGTCAGGCGCCAACCGCCGTAGCCGCCCTTGGCGGTGTAGGCCGGCCGCGACCCCGTGGCGTACGCGGGGGCCACGTCGTAGAAGTAGGCGTGGTGGCGGCGCGACCCGTACGTGGGGCCGCCTTGCACACCGACGTTCCAGCCTGCGAGCTGCATGTCCAGGTTGACCACGGGGCCGAATGTCCAGCCCAGGTCTTGGGGTCGCGACTGCAGCGACACCACGGCGCGTGCCGGCAAACGCAGGTCGACTTTCCAGGCCGGGCCTTGCGCCAGCGTCAGGTTCAGGTTGGGGCCCAGCTCCAGCGTGCCGGCCAGGTTGGGCATGCCGCTGCGGGCGCGGTTGTCTTCGCTGCGCGTGGGTGCGCTGGCCGCCACACTGACATCGAAGTCGAAACGATCGCTGTCCAGCAGCACCGCGCGCGCGCCCTCGCGCGTGGCGCGGAAGATCTTGCCGCGGTAGATGGCCAGTGGCACCGGCAGCACCAGGTCGTGTACCTGGTCGCTGCCGCGGTAGTGCGGCAAGCGCACGCCACCCACGCCCAGGCCCAGTTCCCACAGCGGTTCGTCGGCATGCGCCGCGGGCACCAGCACCGTCAGCGCAGCCGCCAGGACGGCCACCGCGTGTGCGGGCCAGCCGGCGCTGCGGGGCATGGGGGAAAGGCGCGGGGACACCAGGCTCATGGCGGGCTACTCGTGGCTGACTGACGCTGAAGGACGCTGAAGGACGGTGAAGGTCGCTGAAGGACTCGGACGGCGCACGACGACCGCACTGGACTGGGTGCCGATGCGGGCGGTCGGGCTTGCGGGCTCGTCGGCCCCTCGGCCCCGCAGCGCCCGTGGCGCAGCCGGTGGCGTGCCGTGGGGCGCGATTATCGCCAACTGGCCACCTCAGCCGATGCGCCAGGGCCACTGCGTGGCGTGCGCGCAGCCCGGCGGTCATGGTCCCGCCAGGGCGGGGTGGTAACCTTCTCGACGTCAAAGAACAAGCGCCGCCGGCGCCTCTGAAGTGCCCTTGAGCCGGACCCCGCCGTTGACCCCCCAGCTGGGTACTCCATTGCCTGACTGGTCGCACCAGTTCATGCAAAGGGTGCGGTACCACTTCTTGCTCAAGGCATTGGGCATCACGGCCTTCATGTGGGTCTTTTTCCTGGGCTACTTCCACACCCTGCGACACCCGGTGCGCGCGGTGACCGAGATGCCACTGACGGCGCTTGACCACTGGGTGGGCTTCGAGCCGCTGGCGCTGGTGCCCTACGTGTCGCTTTGGATCTATGTCGGCTTTGCGCCCGGCCTGATGCCCAGCCTGCGCCAGGCGGTGGTGTACGGCCTGTGGACAGGCGCCTTGTGCCTGGCCGGGCTGTTGGCCTTTTATGCCTTTCCCACCTCGGTGCCACTCGACCCGATGCGCATGGGCCTTTCGCAGCACCCGGGCTTTGCCCTGCTGCAGGGCGTGGACGCCGCCGGCAACGCCTGCCCTTCGTTGCACGTGGCTACTGCGGTGTTCACTGCCTGCTGGGTGCATCGGCACTTGCTGCACATGGGCGCTCCCGCCTGGCCGCAGGTCGTCAACCTGCTGTGGCTGCTGCTGATCGTCTGGTCCACGATGGCCACCAAGCAGCACGTGGCCTGGGACGTGGCCGCCGGCACGGTGCTGGCTTTGCTGTTTGTGTGGCCGTCGATGCGCTGGTCACCGGCCGACCCGCCCAGAGCCTGACCGGCTGGTCTGACTGTGCCTGCCGACACGGCTGCATCGGGCTGCGCCGCCTCGCATGGCGGCCGCACGATGCCGGACATGAGCTTTTGCATCGGCAAGCCCTGATGTCCTGCGACCCATGCACATAGGGGCATGGAGCACGCAAGTTCACCCTCAGGCAAGGCATGATTCCCAGCCTTGGGGGTGAACGTCATGAAGTGGATCCAACAGGCGCTGTGGGCCTGCGCCTGCGTCACAAGCCTTCTTGTGCAGGCGGCACCGCCGAAGTCGGTGCAAGGCCTGGTCACGCAGGTGACCGACGGCGACAGCGTGTGGCTCACGCCGCCAGGCAAGCCGCCGCTGGAGGTGCGATTGCGCGACATCGACGCGCCCGAGTCCTGCCAGCCCTGGGGCGCCGAAGCCCGCCAGGCTCTGGCCGATCTGGTATTGAACAAGGTGGCCACGCTGCAGGTCAGCGGCCGCGACAGCTACGGCCGCACCGTGGGCGCGCTGTCGATCGATGACCTCAACGTCAGCCGGCACCTGGTGGAAAACGGCCATGCCTGGAGCGTGCGCACCCGCTGGGACCAGGGGCCGCTGGTGAAGCAGGAGAAGATGGCGCGCGCACTGTCGCGTGGCCTGCATGGTTCACCCGGCGCGATCCAGCCCAAGGACTTCCGCACCCGACACGGCGCCTGCGCACCCGGGCAGGCGCCGACATCGCAATCAGCCCCCGTCGACCTACCCCAACGTGTGTCAGCAGCGCCGGCTTCAACGTTCCGATGCGACGGCAGAACCCATTGTTCGCAGATGAGCTCATGCAGCGAGGCCAGGTACTTTCTTGCCAACTGTCCGGGTGTCAAGATGGACGGTGACAGCGATGGCATCCCTTGCGAGGATCAGCATTGCCGGTGAAGGGTCCGGGCGTTGTCACCTCACCTCACCTCACCTCACCGCACCCGCACCCACCTCAACTCAATCAAGTCGTTCGGCCATTGCACAGCCTGCACCTTCTTGGCCATGGCCCATGTCAGCGTGCGGCGGTACAGCGGCACATAGGGCAGGTCGTCGCCCACCATGCGCAGCACAGTGGTGACCATGGCGCGGCGGCGGGTCAGGTTGGGTTCGGTGCGAACGCTGTCGATCAACGTATCCAGCTGCGGGTTGCTGTAACGGCCGGCGTTGAAGGTGCCCAGGCCGCTTTTGTCGAAGGTGCGAAACAGCGCATTCAGCGAGTTCCAGGCGTCGGGGCTGGCCGTCCAGCCGTACTCGATGAAACTGGCCGTACCCTGGCTCAGCTTGGGGAAAAACTGGTTGCTGGGGCTGCTGCGCAGCGTGGTGCGTATGCCCACCTGCGTGAGCATGGCGGCCACGGCCTGGCAGACGTTTTCTCGCCAGGCCACGTTGACGCAGTCCAGCGTGATGCTGAAGCCGTTGGGGTAGCCGGCTTCGCCCAGCAGCTGACGTGACCGCGCCGGGTCATAGGGCAGGCGGCGGTCCAGTTCAGCCGGTGAACCGTCCACCAGCGGGCTCAGAAACGCACCGGTGGGCACCGCCTGGCCGCGCAGCACCTTGTCGATGATCAGCGGCACGTTGATGGCGTGGTAGACCGCCTTGCGCACCCGCAGGTCCTTGAAGGGGTTGCGGCCTTTCACGTCGCTGTCCTGCAGTTCTTCGCGCGCCAAGTCAAAGGTCAGGTACTGCTGGCCGATGTCGGCGGTCTGCTGCAGGGTCAGGCGCGGGTCGGACTTCAGGCGGTTGATGTCTTGATAGGGCGGGTCCATCACCAGGTCGACCTCGCCGCTGGCCAGGGCAGCCAGGCGGGTGGCGTCGGATTTCACGGTGACAAAGTTCACCTGCTCCAGGTTGCCGTGGCGCCCGTCGGCCCAGCCCCACCAGGCGGCGTGGCGCCGCAGCACCGTGCGCACATCGGGCTCATAACGTTCCAGTTTCATGGGGCCGGTGCCGTTGGCGTTGCGCACGGCATGGGTTTCTTGCTTGCCGTTGAAGTCTTGTGCACGCGTGACACCGTGCTTTTCGCTCCAGGCCTTGTTCATGATGGCGATGTACTGCAGCTTTTCAGGCAGCACTGCATCGGGTGCATCGAGCTGGATCTCGATGGTCAGTGGGTCGATCACGCGCACCGCGATCACGCCCTTCAGCTGGAAGGCACGCTGCGAGGGCGGGGCCAGCGCACGTTCGAGCGAAAACACGGCGTCATCGGCAGTGAAGGCGCTGCCGTCGTGGAAGGTGACACCCGGACGCAGGCGAAAGCGCCACACCGTGGGTGCTGTCATGAGCCAGGACACGGCCAGCGCAGGCTCGAGCTTGAAACGTTCGTCGCGGCCGATCAGCGATTCATGCAGCTGGAACGCGACACGCGAGTGGTAGAGCAGCGCAATCGCGTGCGGGTCCATGGTCTGCGGGTCGAAAGCCGTGGCCACACGCAAGGGCGGCACTTGTGCACGCGCAGCGGCCGGTTGGGCTTGGGCGTGGCTGGCCAGCGTCAAGGCCATGGCGCAGCCCAGCAAGGTCAAAAGAAAAACAAGGTGCGCGCGCAGCGCCAGGGCAAGGGGTTGCAACATCAGCTCAGGCAGGTCGGGTGTTAGGGACATTGTCTCCAACAAACCCCGCCGCAGCCTTGCACGCAGGCCCTGGCAAACCACTAAGGCGCATCCCTAGAAGCGCTGGCCCAGTATCAACTTCGGGCCTGCCGCAGCCAGGGCTGTCGATGCGGGCCGACAGTCCGATCGACGAAGGGTCTTACCTGGGACGGTTGCTCAGCCCTTCAATCGCGGCTGCCTTCACCCTCAGGCGGTTCGTCCTCGCGCGCTTTTTTGACACGTGCGGCCAGTTGCTCGGCCAGCGGCGCCAGTTCTTGCACCAGCTGCGGTGCACTCACCGGCCGCGACAGGTTCAGCGCCGGCAGCGGCAGCGTGCTCATGTAGGCGGGGCGGCTGTAGCGGTCGGTGGCGCGCTGCGTCATGGCCAATGAAATGGCGGTGCCGGCCAGCGCGGCTGCGACCAAGAACGTGGTCACGACGCGACCGCTTTGGGGCAGCACCTGCATCAGATGCTGGCGCAGCATCAGCACCGCCAGCAGCAGCTGCAGCGGCGCCACCAGTCGCCACAGCCAAGGCCAGCCCAGCGATGCAGCCAGCGGCGTCAAGACGAGGTCCAGCAATTCGATGGCCAGCAACCAGGGCAGGGCGATGCGCAGATGGCCCAGGAAGTCGAAGCGGTGCTGAAACAGTTTGGACGCCAACGCCCACAGAACGCACCAGCCGGTCAGCACCACCGGCAGCCCCACCACCATCGGCAGCCAGGCGGCGGCGTCGGCGCCGGGGTCCAGCGACAGCCAGTGGTCCAGCAGCGCCAGCAGCACCAGCGCCAGACCCGCGATCAAGGGGCCGACCAGATGCGCACGGGCCAGCGCGGGCAGCGCGCGTTCGGGCGCCAGCTGTTCCTGAGGCAGGCGCAGGCGCAGCTTGACGCCGCCCAGCTGCAGCGTGGCACCTTCTGGCGGCAGCGGCACCTGGGCACCGGCCTTGTGGTGGACCTTGCCCACGCTGACGCCGTTGATGCTGTCGCCCACCTGCAGCTGCAGTCGCCCGCCGCCGCCCAGCTGCAGTGTCGCGTGGTGGGCGGCGATGTGCGGGTCGTCCAGCACCACATCGTTGTCCAGCGCACGGCCCAGCGTCAGCGGCCAGCGGCGCACGCTGGCGCTGCGCCCCATGCGGCCGTCGCGCTCGAAGACCTCGATCAGCGCGAGGCGGTCTTGGCGCTGGGGCTGGTCGGATTCGTGTTCTGCGCCGGGTTCCATGCAAAGCCGTCCAGGTAGTGCTGCGCCAGCCGCTGGGCGCTGGCCAGGCTGATGCCGTGTGCGTCCATCCGACCCTGCACGCCAGTGGTCTTGCCGTCCAGTGTGGCCACCAGCACCATCATGTCGAGCAGGCCTTCCAGCTTTTTGTAGGCACGCAGGCAGATCACGGCTTTCAGCGGCAGCGTGGTTGTGCGCGCCGCCTTGCTGCCGTTGCCGACGCGTGCGGCCGCGCTGACGCTGCGCTCCACACATTGGCCGGCGGTGCGAAAGCGGTCGTCCTGGCCGACAAATTCGTTGCCGAAGCTTGACGAATAACGCTCCATGAAACGCAGCGCACCGATGCGGCTGCCGTCATAGGCCTCGTGCCGCACCGTGATGTAGCCGGTGAGCAGCGGGCCGCTGACAAAGATGCGGCTGTCCATCTCGCAGTCGGATCGTTCGAACTGCAGGCCGCGTGTGGCTTGCGGTGTGCCCTGGCCCCAGCAGCGCATCCACGTTTCTTGCGGCACCGGAATGGTGTAGATCGGATGGCCGGCGTTGCGCCAGGGCTGGGCGATGAACCGTTCGGTCAGGTTCGCTTCGTGCTGCATCAGCTGGCGCGTGATCTCGGGCCAGGCCGGCTCGGTGATGGGCGCGTTGCCGCGGCCACGCGCGATGAGCGCACGCACCGGGTCGGCCGGCACCAGGAAGCTGACCTGTTCACCGTCGCGCCGCGCGGCCACATTGACGCCCACCAGGCGGCCCTGTTCGTCCAGTGCCGGGCCGCCGCTCATGCCGCCGCTGAGTGATCCGCCAAAAAACAGCGTGGGCAGGAAACTGCGCTCCACCGGGCCGTTGTAGTTGCCCTCGGCGACGGCAAAGCCCACGTCCAGCGGGTTGCCCAGGCTGAAGATGCGCGCACCGCGCGGCAGCGCATCGTTCTGCGGCCGCAGCTCCACCGCGCCGCGGCCGGCCAGCGGCGTGGCGTCCACGGGCTTGAGCAAGGCCAGGTCGTGCACGACGTCAAAGGCCAGCAGCTGCAGGGCACCTTGTTTGCCGTCCACGGTGGCGTAGACCAGCCGATGGCGCGTGGGCTGCAGCGCGTACTGGCTGACGACGTGGTAATTGGTGATGAGGTGCGCATCCTCGTCGATGAGAAAACCTGAACCGACCGAGGACTGGCTGTCCTGCGTCTTCAGCAGCGTGCGCACCTGCAGCAGGCGCGGGCGCGTGCGTTCGTAGATGCGCTGGCCTGCGCCGGTGAGTGTGGCTTCGGGGGCGGATGCGGGTTGTGCGGCCGATGCCGCTGCTGCCGCTGCCGGCGCGGCGGGCAGGGTCGGCGCCACTGCAGGGGTGGATGCAGCCAGAGCCGGCAGGGCCAGCGTGCACGCGACCATGGCGATCAAGGAGCGGGCAATCAGGGATTGGACAATCAGGGTCGAGACAAGCGGCACCGGCATCGCGGCATCTTAGTGCAGGGGGGTGCTAGTCTCTTTGCGATGCTGCTCAAAGCGCCCGTTCAATTCTTCACCCGCTGGCTGGGCGCCTGGGTGCAGGAAGTGGATGCCACATCGCTGCGTGCCGACGCAGGCGCGGCCGTGCTGGCCGCCGTGCTGGTGCTGCCGCAAGCCATTGCCTTTGCTGCGCTGGCCGGTTTGCCACCTGCCTGGGGCCTGTACACCGCCGTGGTGCCCACCGCGATCGCCGCGCTGGCAGGGTCCAGCCGGCATGTGCTGACCGGTCCCACCAACGCACTGTCGCTGGCGCTGGCCGCATCGTTGGCACCGCTGGCCATGGCCGGCAGTGCCGAGTACCTGCGGCTGGCACTGGTGTTGACATTGATGATCGGCTTCATCCAGCTGGCGCTGGCGCTGCTGCGGCTGGGCGTGCTGGCGCATTTCATCGCGCCATCGGTGCTGTTGGGCTTCACCACGGGTGCGGCGCTGCTCATTGCCTGGCACACCCTGGGCGACCTGGGTTTGCAATGGCCGCTGGAGCAGTTGAACCCGGCTGCTGGGGCCGTGGGCGCCACCACGCTCTTGGTGGCCGTGGCCTTGCGACGTTGGTGGCCACGCGGCCCCGGTCTGCTGGTGGCACTGGTGGCGGGCACGCTGCTGGGTGCTGCGCTGACACGCTGGACCTCGATGGGCCTGCGCCGCATCGGAGCCCTGCCTCAGGTCTGGCCCGAATGGCAGGTGCCCGCCATGCAATGGGGCGACGTGCCACAACTTGCCGCCATTGCGCTGGCCCTGACGCTGGTGGCCCTGGGCCAGTCGATGGCCATAGCGAAGAGCCTGGCGCAGCGCAGCGGCCAGGTGCTGGACGTGAACCGCGAGTGCCTGGGCCAGGGTCTGGCCAACAGCGTGGGGGCGTTCTTTTCGTGTTTTGTCAGCTGCGGCTCGTTCAACCGGTCGGTACCGCATCTGCAGGCCGGTGCGCGCACGCCGCTGGCGGCGGTCATGGCCGCAGGGCTGCTGCTGGTACTGGTGGCGCTGGCGGCGTCACTGCTGGCCTGGGTGCCGATGGCGGCCATTGCCGGGCTCTTGCTGGTGGTGGCCTGGACGCTCATCGACCGCCCGGCCTGGCAAGAACTGCTGCAGCTGGACTGGCGCGAAGCGGCCGTGGCCGCAGGCACGCTGGTGGCCACGCTGCTGGTGCCGCTGCAAGTCGCCGTGCTGGCCGGTGTGGCGGCTTCGCTGGTGCTGTACCTGTACCGCACGGCGTACCCCGCTGTGCGAGAGATGGGGCTCATGTTGCCGCCCACGCCAGGTGTCACACGGCCCTTCGTGGTGATGGCGTCGGCCCCGCCTGGCGCAGCCGTCTGTCCCCAGTTGACGCTGTTGCGCATGGAGGGCTCGGTGTGGTTCGGCGCCCAGGCCCACGTGGCCGATGCCTTGCAGGCGCTGCGCGACGCGCCGCATGCGGCCCGCCATCTGCTGGTCATGAGCAAGAGCATGAACCAGATCGACGCCGCGGGCGCTGCGCTGTGGGAACAGGAACGGGTGCGCCGGCTGGCCATGGGTGGCGACCTGTACTTCCATCGACCACGGCCCGAAGTGCTGCAGATGTGGCAGGCCGGCGGTTTCATCGACCGCCTGGGCGCCGACCACTTGTTTGCCGCCAAGCGCAGTGCCATCGCCACGCTGGTGCCGCGGCTGGATGGCGACATCTGCAGTCGCTGCACGCGGCGGATCTTCGAAGAATGTGCCAGCCAGCCTGGTGCCGCGCCTACTTCGGCAGGCGCAGAAAGTCTTCCAGCCCCAGCCGCACCGCCCGCGCCATAGTGGCGCGGAAGGCCGGGTCCAGCAGTCGCGCCTCGTCACCGGGGTGGGACAGGAAGGCCTGCTCCACCAGCACCGCCGGCATCCACGTCACCAGGCGGATGGGGGCGTAGTTGAAGTTGCCCACCAGGCCGAAGTCGGCCAGGCCTGTTTCAGCCAGCATGCGCTGCTGCACAGCGGCCGCCAGATCGCGCCCGGTGGGGTGTTTGTAGTAGGTGGACGTGCCGCTGACGCGCAGGAAGCCGCTGCTGGTGTCCGAGGCGTTGCCGTGCACGCTGATGAAGAGCTGCGCGCCTGAGGTGGAGACGCGGTTCGCACGTTCACGCAGGTTGGGGTTGTCGTCGCCTTCGCGCACCATCACCACCTGGGCACCCACGGCTTCGAGCTCGGCCTTCAGCGCTTCGGTGGTCCAGCGGTTGATGTCTTTTTCGGGCGTGCCTGTGGCGCCCACGGCGCCCAGGTTGTCGGCGCTGCCATGGCCGGCTTCCAGCGCCACGCGCAGGCCGGCCAACGGCGACCCGGATGGGGCCACGGCCGGTGCCGCTCGCAACACGATCTGCAGCGCCGTGGCCGTGCGTTCCACGCGCCAGCCCCACAGACGAGGCGCGTGCAGCGCGATGTGCAGTCGCACGCGACCAGGGCCGGCCTGTTCTGCAGTCACTTCCCGCACGAGGCTTGCGCTGGCGCGGTGGCTGATCCAGGTGGTGGCGTGGTGGGCGTTGAAGATGTCAACTTCCAGCGCCTGGCGGCCCGTGGCATCGGCCACCACGCGCACCGCGTGGGCTGTGGTCGCAGGCAGGGGGACCTGCACCACGTCGCCGTCGGCGCTGCCGCTGACCGACAGCGAAGTAAAGGACACCGCAGCCGCCTGCCTGCCGGGAGGCGCCATCGTGACGGACTGGCCCGACACCCAGGCCTGCGTGTCGGCTGCCAACTGCACACGCAGGTGGTTGCCCTGCTGGCCCGTGATGGACAGCAAGGTGCCGGCTGGCACGTCGGTCAGATTGGGGCCGCCCAGGCGAACGGTGTGCAAGCCATGCAGCAGCACCGCGCCGTCGGGGCCAGCGACGGCCAGGCGATCGGGGTCGTGGCGCCACTGGCCGGCTGCGCCGGGGGTCTGCGCTGTGATGGAACGCGGCTGCTGTCCCCATGCTGGTGTTGATGATGCGGCCACCGCGCGCAGGCGCACCTGCACGGCTGCCGCCGGCACATCGCCGGTGCCCGCAAACTGCAGGGCGGCGCGGTAGCGGCCGGGGCTGCTCTCGACAAGTGCTTGCCAGGGCTGGCCGGGCAGACGCGCCTGCACTTGCTGGCCCGGTGTGCCGCGCACGGCCACTTCGATGCCTTCACCTGGCGCCACCTGCAGGCTTTGTGCAGGCTGCAGGCTGCTGCCGTCCAGCCACAGGCGGTCCGCCGGCCATACGGGTGTCGGCGGCGGCGCCACGCGGTTGATGACCCAGGTCGCCGACAGCCTGCGGCCGTCTGGCAGTGTCACGTCCACCGGCACGGGGTTGGGGCCCGGCACCAGCGGCACCCGGTCGCGTGCGAAGACGCCGGTGGCAAAGACGGTCACCGGTGCGCCGCCCACCTGCACCGTGGCGCCAGGCGTGGTGCGTCCCAGCAGATGCACCACATCGCTTGTCGTGCCGGGGCTGTCGATGCGCGGTGAAAGCAGTTCCAGATCGGGCTGCGGCTGCGTCTGTGTCTGAGTCTGAGTCTGAGTCTGTGCCAGCACCACCGGGGCCGCATTCAACAGCAGCGCGGGCAGCAGCAGACCCGACAGCAACGAGGCAGGCAGCCTTCGCACCGCGATCAATTCCGCATCAGGGTGCTCTTGCCGAACAGGCTTTCGATCAGGTCCACCGCCAGCACGGCCGTCTTGTTGCGGATGTCCAGCGCCGGGTTGAGTTCCATCACGTCCAGGCTGGCCAGGCGGCCGGTGTCGGCGATCATCTCCATGCACAGCTGCGCTTCACGGTAGGTGGGGCCGCCGGGCACGGTGGTGCCTACGCCGGGGGCGATGTCGGCGTCGAGGAAGTCGACGTCGAAGCTGACGTGCAGATGGGTCTTGTCGTCCAGTGTGGCCAGGGCCAGTTCCATCGTGTGGCGCATGCCCATCTCGTCGATGTAGCGCATGTCGAAGACCTCCAGACCCGCCTGGTGCACAAAGCGCTTTTCGCCCGCATCCACGCTGCGGATGCCGATCTGGCGCACGCTCTTGGCGTTGATGGCCGGCACGGTGCCGCCAATCTCGATCAGTTGTTGTGGGCCATGGCCGCACAGGCAGGCCACCGGCATGCCGTGAATGTTGCCGCTGGGCGTGAGCACGCTGGTGTTGAAGTCGGCATGGGCGTCCAGCCAAAGCACACGCAGCTTCTTGCCGGTTTCGCGGCAATGGCGCGCCACGGCGCTGATGCTGCCGATGCCCAGGCAGTGGTCGCCACCCAGCAGGATGGGCAGGCGGCCCAGGACCAGTTCAGCGTGCACCGCTTCGTGCACCGCCTGGTTCCAGGCCACCACTTCATGCAGGTGCCGATAGCCATCTACCGGCGGCAGCCAGGGGTTCGCCGGACCGCTGACGTTGCCGCGGTCCACCACCTGCAAGCCGTGGCTTTCCAGCGTGGGCTGGATGCCGGCGACACGCAGCGCTTCGGGCCCCATGCTGGCGCCACGCGCGCCTGCGCCGATGTCGGTGGGTGCGCCGATGAGGCTGATTTGATGGTTCATGGTGGACTTTGATGCAACTCAGATGTCGTCGGCAACTCACCGGTCTGCGTGGGCGGGAGGTCAAAGCCGTAGTGCGAGGCCAGGATGTCCCAGGCCTCTTCCGCGCTCTCGACAAAGCGGAACAGATTCAGGTCGCCCGCGCTGATCATGCCGGTTTGGACCAGGTAGTCGAAGTTGACCAGTTGCTCCCAGAACGCACGGCCGAACAGCAGGATGGGGCGCTTGCGGCTCTTGCCGTTTTGCACCAGCGTCATGGTTTCAAACAGCTCGTCCAGGGTGCCAAAACCGCCCGGGAAACACACCAGCGCGATGCTGCGCATCAGGAAGTGCATCTTGCGCAGCGCAAAGTAGTGGAACTGGAAACACAGTTCGGGCGTGATGTAGTCGTTGGGTGCCTGCTCGTGGGGCAGCACGATGTTCAGGCCGATGCTCTTGCCGCCCACGTCGTGCGCGCCGCGGTTGCCCGCCTCCATGATGCCGGGGCCACCGCCGGTGACGACAAAAAGCGGCGTGGCATGGTCGCGTGATCGCTGCGTGGCAATCGCCGCAAAACGCCGTGCCTCTTCGTAGTAGCGGCTCATCTCCACTGCAATCTGGGCCCGCTTGATCGCTGGTGTGTCGGCGCTGGCCTGTGCGGCGGCCAGCAGCTGCGCGGCCACTTCGGGTGGCTTGATGCGCGCACTGCCGAAGATGACGATGGTGGATTCCACCCCCTGCTCGCGCTGCACCAGTTCAGGCTTGAGCAGTTCAAGCTGCATGCGCACCGGTCGCAGCTCTTCGCGCAGCAGGAAGTCGGTGTCGGTGAAGGCCAGCCGGTAGGCGCTTTGCGGGCCGGCGTAAAGGCCGGCCGGCGGTATGGCGGCGGCGTCTTCTTCGGCGCTGGGGAAGTTGCGCGCTGTCAGCGCGGGGTTCTTGGCGGTGTCCATGGCGGCGAGCTTAATGCAGGCGGTCCCCCAGAAAAACGGGCGCCGAAGCGCCCGTGTTCAGAGGTGATGCCGTGCCTCACTTGGTGGGCGTGGCAGCCGCTTCGGCCCGTTGTTCGACGGCCGTCTTGCTGGCGATGACGGGCAGCCCGCGCAACTGGTTCAGCGCCTGCTGCAGAGGAAAGTCCTCGGGCGTGCCGAACTCGGGCAGCGGCTTGACCGGTTCCTTGGTCCTGGCGATCTGCTCTTCGAGCTTCTTGCGCGCTTCTTCGCGAGCCTTTTCACGGGCAGCGTCTTTCTTCTCGTCGGCGCCTTGCAGGTGCTTGTCGAGGTCGGCCTCGCGCATGCGCAGCGCGGCAAAGATGTTGCCTTCGGCGGTTTCGTCCAGGAAGACATCGGGCACGATGCCCTTGGCCTGGATGCTGCGGCCGTTGGGCGTGTAGTAGCGCGCGGTGGTGATCTTCAGCGCTGTTTCTCCAGGCAGCGGCCGTATGGTCTGCACCGAGCCCTTGCCGAAGGTCTGCGCGCCCATGATGGTGGCGCGTTTGTGGTCTTGCAGCGCACCGGCCACGATTTCGCTGGCCGAAGCCGAGCCTTCGTTGACCAGCACCACCAGCGGGATGCTCTTCAGCGAAGCCGGCAGGCGGCGCAGCGGGTCGGCGCCGCCCCGGCGCGCGTAGTCGGACGGCGCAGCCTTGAAGGTCTGGCGCGACTCGGCCATCTGGCCGTTGGTGGTGACCACCACCACGTCCTGCGGCAGGAAGGCCGCGCTGAGTGCCACTGACGCGTCGAGCAGGCCGCCCGGGTCATTGCGCAGGTCCAGCACCATGCCCTTCATGTTGGGGTCCTGCTTGTACAGGTCTTCGATCTTGCGCACGAAGTCGTCCACCGTGCGGTCCTGGAACTGGCTCACACGCAGCCAGCCGTAACCGGGTTCGACCATCTTGGCGCGCACGCTCTGCATGCGGATTTCTTCGCGCACGATGGTCACCGGGAAGGTGCGGCTTTCCAGCTTGCGGAAGACGGTGAGCACGACCTTGGTCTGCGGCTCGCCGCGCATGCGCTTGACGGCCTGGTCCACGGTCATGCCCTTGACGGGCGTGTCGTCGATTCGTGTGATCAGGTCGCCGGGCTTGAGGCCGGCGCGGAAAGCGGGCGAGCCTTCGATGGGGGAAACGACCTTCACCAGGCCGTCTTCCATGCCCATTTCAATGCCGATGCCGATGAACCTGCCACCGGTGTTCTCGCGGAATTCCTTGAACGTCTTCTTGTCCAGGTACTGCGAATGCGGGTCCAGGCCGGCCACCATGCCGGCAATGGCGTCGGAGATGAGCTTCTTTTCATCCACCGGCTCGACATACTCGGCCTTGACGCGGTCGAAGACGGCGGCCAGCTGCTGCACTTCTTCCAGCGGCAAAGGCCCCAGGGCGTTGCGAGCCACGGCCTGCAACTGCATGGTGGTCAGCGCACCGGCGATCACACCGACGGCCAGTACACCTGCGAACTTGATTTTGGAGCCCATGTGTCAACACGCCTTTCAAGGACGAACGCACCCAAACCCAGTATAGGACTGGCACGGCTATTGGAGGGGGCCGGCGCCGGAAAGTTGCACCCCGTAAGCGGGTGCTTCCGGGTCCGAGTTGGCAAGTGGGGCCGGCGACCAGGCACACAAGGGGCGGCGCGGGTCGGATGCGAATCTGCGCCTCCCCGGCCACGGCCCCATTCAATCCGCCGCTGCTTCGGCTTCGCGCGGAAAGGTCACGACGTGGTCCACCTCGGCGCGGATGCCGATCCATTCGCCCACCTGGTGGTCGTGGTGCGAGGGCACATGGGCCATCACCCGTTCGCCGCTGTCCAGGCGCAGCGTGAGCAGGAACTCCGAGCCCCGGAAGGCCTTGCGTTCGATCAGCGCCCGCACCGGGCTGGCGTCGTCGTGCACGATGTCGTCGGCACGCAGCAGCACGTCGCAATGGCCTCCGGGGTAGGCCTCGGGCAGTGGGCAGCCGGCCACGTCGTTGAGCTCACCCAGGGGCGTGTGCACGCAGGGGCCATGTGCGCAGGCGACGATCTGCGCCGGCGCAAACACGCCGTGGCCGATGAACTGCGCCACAAAGCGGCTGGCCGGGCGGTGGTACAGCGTGTAGGCGTCCTCCCATTGCTCCAGGCGGCCCTTGTTCATGACGCCGATCACGTCGCCGACGGCAAAAGCCTCCAGCTGGTCGTGGGTGACCAGCAAGGCGGTGGTGCCGCTTTCCTTCAGGATCACACGCACCTCCTGCGCCAGGCGCTCGCGAAGGTCCACGTCCAGGCTGGAAAACGGTTCGTCCAGCAGCAGCAGGCGCGGCCCGGGCGCCAGCGCGCGGGCCAAGGCCACCCGCTGCTGCTGGCCACCCGACAGCTGGTGCGGTGCACGTTTGGCGGCATGCCCCAGGCCGACCAGGTCCAGCATCTGCTGCACCCGTTTGGCGCGTGCGCTGCGGTCCAGCCCGGCCACACCAAAAGCCACGTTGTCAGCCACGCTCAGGTGGGGAAACAGCGCGTAGTCCTGGAAGACCATGCCGATCTGCCGCCTTTCGGGGGCCAGGTGCAGGCCGGCGTCGGGCTCTGACAGTGTCTGCCCGTCGATGACGACGCGGCCGGCGGCACACGGCTCCAAGCCTGCCACGGCACGCAGCAGCGACGTCTTTCCGCAGCCCGAAGGGCCGATCAGAACGCCGATCTGGCCCCGCACCAGGCCCAGCGACACGCCCTCCACCGCGGCACGGTTGGCGCCCGATTTGGGGTAGCGAACGGCGACTGACTCCAGGCTCAGGAACATCTGCGCATCATAATCTTGTGTGCTGAATGAGCATTGTTCGCATTCAGCGAACCCCCCTTTTGCTTCATTCTTCGGTTCAACTTTCGGCTCACCTTGAACCCCTGTCCTGCCCTGTGGGGCAGATCTGACGCGATTTCGCCATGCCCGCTGTCCCATGCGCCATCTGTTGACGCTGTTGTGTCTGTTGCTTGCATTGCCCGTGCTGGGTGTGCTGGCGGCCTGGTTTGCGCTGGACGCGGCCGCGCTGGCCGTGCTGCGCCACCAGCTGCAGACCGTGCTGCCCGACTACACGCTGCAGTCTGCGCTGCTGGCCGGCGGTGTGGGACTGGGCGTGATGGTGCTGGGCGCAGCCGCAGCCGCGGCGGTCACGCTGTTTGATTTCCCCTTCCGGCGCACGCTTGAATGGGCGCTGCTGCTGCCGCTGGCCATGCCGGCTTACGTGCTGGCCTACGCCTGGACCGACGCGCTGCAGTTCAGTGGCCCCCTGCAGACGGTGCTGCGCGATGCACTGGGGCTGAAGGGTGCGCTGTGGCCCGATGTGCGAAGCCTGCCGATGGCCGTGCTGCTGTTTGTCCTGTGCCTGTACCCCTACGTTTACCTGCTCACCCGTGCCGCACTGGGCGAGCGGGCCGTGCGCATGATGGAAGCCGCCCGGCTGCTGGGTGCGCCGATGCGCCGCCGGGTGCTGGAAGTGGCGCTGCCCATGGCCCGCCCGGCCATCGCCGCCGGCACCGCACTGGCGTTGATGGAAACGCTGGCCGACTACGGCGTGGGCGCCTATTTCGGCCTCACCACCTTCAGCACCGGTATCTACAAGGCCTGGCTGGTGATGAACGACCGCATCGCGGCGGCGCAGCTGGCGGCCGTGCTGCTGCTGATCGTGGGCGCCTTGTTGATGGCCGAACGAGCCGCCCAGCGGCGCATGCGGTTTGCCGGCAGCAAAAACGTTGCAGTGTCGGCCGAAGCGCGGCCCTTGCAACTGCGTGGTGCGGCGGCAGTGGTCATGCTGCTGGCTTGTTCGACACCCGTGCTGCTGGGCTTTGTGCTGCCGGTGTTGTGGCTGGCGCGGCTGCTGTGGCAAGAAGCGCAAACCGCCGACCTGGGCCTGCCCTGGGTGCGCTTCGGCGGCTGGGCCTGGGTCAGTTTCAAGCTCGCCGCATTGGCGGCTCTTGCGGCAACGGCGCTGGCGTTGGCGTTGGCGTTTGCCATGCGCCAGCGCCAGGGCAGGTTGCTGCAACCGGCAGCGCGTGTGCTGTCCCTGGGTTACGCCGTGCCGGGCGCCGTCATCGCGGTGGGCATCTTGCTGCCAGTGGGTTGGCTGCAGGAACGGTGGCCCACATCGGGCTTGACGGCGCTGGTCACCGGCACGCTGCTGGGCTTGCTTTACGCTTACCTGGTGCGCTTTTCTGCCGTGGCGCTGCAGTCGGTCGAAGCCGGCTATGCACGGGTGCCGGTTGCCATAGACGAAACCGCGCGCATGCTGGGCAGTGGCGCAGGCCGCGTGTTCACGCAACTGCACCTGCCGTTGCTCCGGCGCTCGGCCGGCGCGGCGGCGCTGCTGGTGTTTGTGGACGTGATGAAGGAACTGCCCGCCACGCTGGTGCTGCGGCCCTTCGGCAGCGACACGCTGGCCGTGGTGGCTTACAACCTGGCACGCGACGAACGCTTGGCCGAGGCGGCATTGCCTTCGCTGGCCATCGTCGCCGTGGGGCTGATTCCGGTAATCCTGCTCAGCCGCGCGCTGCGCGCCAACGCTGACTGAGCGACTGCCCCCCGCAGGGCTACATCCCACACCCCGTCAGGCCGAAAGTGCCTGCAGCGGCCACGCCGCGTGGGGGGATGAAGCCGATGTTCGAACGAGTCAAAGAGTTTGCTGCCGACGCCCGGGATGACCCCGTCCTGGCGCAGTGGCAGCGTGTGCGTCGGGCGCCCCGCCCTTGTGACGAAGCGCTGACCGGCACCACACGACACTGGCTGCGCAAGCTGCCCGCACGCCGCCGCCCTCTGCGTCTGTGCATCGGCTTCCCACGGGTGGCCAACCGCCTGGCCTGGTGCTGGCACGACCCCGCGCTCAGCGAGTCGGCTCTGAGCGACTTGCTGGAAGACCGGCGCGGCGGCCGCAGCGGCTTTCCGCCGCCCATCGTCCGAGAACTGCAGCGGCTGCGTGAGTTCAACGCGCAGCAGCGCGTCGAAGCCCAGCCGGAAGGGCTGTGGGATCGGGTGGTGCGGGTGGTGGGGGTTTGAGGCTTCCCCGACCGCCGAAGACCTGGTGGCGGGCAGGGTGGACGCTCGAGGCCGCCGAATCGGCGCCTAGCGAACAGTGTGCTGGTTCGCGGTGGCTTTGCGCCTGCAGGCGCAAAGCCCACCAGGCCGCCCCAACTGCCGCGCACAGGCCGCACGGCCCCTTGGTGCCCGCGGCCTGGCGCCCCCGGCAGGAATCGAACCTGCATCTGAGACTTAGGAGGTCCCCGTTCTATCCATTGAACTACGGCGGCGTGAATCACGAGGCGCCGCCCTACGGCGTCGTTCATCACGAGGCGCCGCCCTACGGCGGCGTGACGGTGGATTTTGTCATGGCGGCGTCGGCCGGTGTCTCCTGGAAGCGCAAGGTCCAGATCACGTCCAGCGAGTTCTCGAGCCCGCTCTGCAAGCGCAGCGTGAAGCGTTGGGCGATGCGGTAGATCAGCTGCCAGGTGCCGGTGGTGGAGTTGACACCGCGTTCGTAGCCCACGTACCAGCGGCGTGACAGCTGTTTGCCCAGTGTGACAACCGTTTCGCGCACGTCACCCGTGCCCTGACTCAGGCTCAGTTCGTCGATGCCCAGGTTCTTCAGCAGCGTGTCGGTGGGTGCCTCGCCTTCGCCTGCCAGCAGGGCCACGGCGGCGCGTTGCAGCAGCGCGGTGTCGGTGCGGCCCAGGCCGTCGGGCGCACGGCCCAGCACCAGCCACGACAGCTTTTCGGTGTCGCTCATGTCGGGGTCGGCGTACAGGCGCACACGCGGTGTCAGCAAAGTGCCGGTGATGGCCACGCCTACCCGGGTGTCGATGTTGGGGCGCAAGGCCAGCACGTCCAGCCGGGGGTCGTCGGGCGGGCCGCCAAAGGCGATGATGCCCCGTTCAATGCTCAGCTTCTGGCCATAGGCGGCATAGGTGCCCTCGTCGGCATTGATGGTGCCGCGCACGTCCAGGCGGCCGCCGGGGTTGCTCAGGCGCACGCTGCCGCGCAGGCCGGTGTCCAGGCCGCGGCCGCGCACGCGCAGGTTGCGGCCCAGGTCGATTTCCAGGCCCACCCCAAAATTGCTGCGCGCGCCGGCCTTGCGTGCTTCTTCGGCGGCTTCTTCGCGGTCGCCGGGGCGGCGCACAGTGACGTCGCCGTCCAGCGAGGGTGCGTCGCCGCGGCTGGCGTCGAACAGGCCTTCGTCGATGGTGAAGCGGCCGTCCAGCTGGCCCTTGTCACGGCGGAGCACCAGATCGGCCTGGCCGCTGGCGATGACCATGCGATCGACACGACCCAGCACGCGGAAACGTTCGGCCTTCACCTGCAGCACTGCCTGCGGCGCAGGGCCCAGCGAGGCGTTGCCGGTGATGGCCAGCGTGCCGTCGCCACCTTTGAGCGTGAAGCGGTCGATGGTGGCCTTGTCGCCTTCCAGGCGGATCGCCACCTGCCCTTCGCTGACGTTGACCCCTTCGAGCAGGTTGCGCACCGACAGGCCGCTGCCGCTGATCTCGCCGGTGTAGAGCGGCTCGCCGAAACGGCCGCTGAGCGTGGCCTTGCTGCGCACTTCGCCGCCCAGGCGCCAGCCGGGCGGTATCCAGGCGCCCCAGATGCCGATGTCGGCGACCCGCGCTTGCACTTCGCCCGAGATCTCCGCGTCCGCCGCTGGCCAGCGGCGTTCGGGTGTGGTCTGGACACGCACGCTGCCGGTGATTTCACCCAGGCTTCTTCCCCTGAACACCGGGTTGAAGAGCCAGAGCCCGTCGTGCGCCGACAGCCCCAGCTTCAACTCGGTCAGCCCCAGCAGCTGCATGCCTTCTCCGCTGGCGATGTGCAGGTCGCCGTCGCGGCGTTCGAACAGCAGATCGACGTCGAAACGTTCGCCGGCGCGGATGTCCACGCGGGCCGCCAGCCGGATGTCGCCCGACCAGCCCATGCCGGGCTGCAGCCGCGCCAGCAGCGGCGCCAGCGCAAAGGGTTCGATGTCGGCGCGCAGCTCGAAACCGGGCCGGGCACCGCGCCAGTCGCCCTTCACACCGTCCCAGCGCAGCGCCATGTTGTCGGGCAGCTGCAGGCGGCCGGGGTCGGCCTGAAAGGTCAGCAGACGGCCGTCGGCGTCAAACTGCAGCTCGGCGCGCAGGTCACGCGCCTGCACCCACACCGATGCCGGCGGTGCCGTGCCCACGCTGCCATCCCATGAGCCCACCACCAGGCGTTCGATGCGCGCGCGCCAGCGGCCACCGCCTGCGGGGTCGGCGGTCCAGGCGCCTTGCGTCACCATCAGCCCGCGTGTGCCCGACTCGGATTGCACCCCCATCAGCCTGGCGACGGCGGTGGGTGCACGCACAGGCATGGCGCCAGAGATTTCGATGCGGTGGTCGGCCAGCGTGCCGCTGACATCGGCATTCAGGTGGTCGGCGCGCTGGTCGCCCCACTGCACACCGCCCAGCACCAGCTTCAGCGACAGCGCGCGGTCGCCAGCGGTGTCCATGCGCCAGTCGGCCTGGCCTTGGGCCAGCATCAGCTTGGCCACCTGCAACTGCTGCACGCGCGCGCTGCCTTCGGTGCGCATGGCCGGCCAGCGGCCATCGGCCGCCAGCACGGCGTTGGCCGTGCCCCGGCGCGGCACCCAGTCGGCCAGCGTCGGGTGCAGCCTTGTCAGAGGGGCCAGAGCGGTCAGGGCTTCGGCCTTGATCTCGGCCCGCCAGCGGTCGCCCTGGCCGTTGCCGGTGGGGTCGCCGCGCCCGTCAATGGTGATCTGGTTGCCGCCCAGTAGCGCATGTGCGTGCAGCAGCACGGCGGTGGGCGCGGCGGCCTGCGTGTAGCCCAGCTTGATGTCGGCTGACAGCGGCACACCGGCCAGCACCGAGTCGTGCACACGCAGGTTGCCGTTGCCCGACAGGCGCTGCAGCAGCTCCAGCGGCGCCAGCGTGGCCGCGTTGCCGGGCAGCCGCAGGTCCAGCTGCCAGCCTGCCGATAGCCGGTGCGGGCCCTGGCGCCAGGCCGAGCCGGCTTCACCGGGCCACCAGGGCAGGGGGTCGAAGTCGACAAGGCTGCCGGCGGATTCCAGCCGCCAGTCCGTTCCGCCCGTGCGGTGCAACTGGCCCCGCAGTTCAGCCGTGGCGTCGCCCGAGGTGGCACGCAGTCGCAAAATGTCCAGCTTGTCGTCGCCGGCCTGACCCTCCATTTCAAGGCGCACGGGCCGTGGTGATGCATCCAGCGAGCCTTCCAGGTCCAGCTTCCAGTTCACCGAGGGCGTGGTGCCGGCCACAGGCGGCGTGCCGGCAGGCGTCGGCAGGCCGCTTGCGGTGACGGTCACCGGGCCCGACAGCACCATGGCGGCGGCGCGGCTGTCCAAGTGCTGTGGCACCACGTTTTGCAGTTGCAAGTCGAGCTGCAGGTTGGCGCCGTTCCAGAGCGCGCTGCCGCTCAGGTTGCCGGCGCGCCGCTGGGCGTCGGCCAGCGTGACTTCCAGGCGCTGGGCCTCCAGGCGGTCGGGCTGGGCCAGGTCACCGCGGATCTGTGCCTGCACCCGCTGCACGGGCAGCCGGCGTTCGTTCCAGCGGCCGGGCAGGGCGTTGACCAGGTCCACGGCCGCGCTGAGCGGTGAACCGGCCACCCGCGGCGCCAGCGTGGCGCTGCCGGACAGCCGCGTTTGTGGCGCCTGGGCCGACAGGGCCGAGAGGTCGAGTTCCCGGGTTTGCAGACTCAGCGCCTCCAGCGGCCAGGCTTGCAGCGGGCTGAGCACCGCACGCACGTCCACCGCGGGTGGTTCCTGGCCGGGCCGCGGCACACCGCGCAAGGTGGCGCTGACTTCGGGCCGCGGCAGCGTGCCCGTGGCCTGCAGCACGGCGGCCCAGGCCGGTGTGTCGCTGTTGCCAGCCGGCCTGACGCTGCCTTGCAGCGACAGCGGCTGTGGTGCGTCGGTGGCGATGCGGCCAGCCACCTGCAACTGCACACCTTGCCAGGTGACGCTGGCTTGATCGACGCGGTACTCGGCGCCTGCCTTGGCATCCAGCACCAGGCCTTCGAGCGTCAGGGCGCGCAGCGGCGCAAGGTCATCGATCTGCAGTTCGGCCAATTCACCCTGCTGCACGATCAGGTCCAGCGGTATGGCCAGGCTGGCCGGCGCCGGGATGGGCCTGGCGCCCGGCGGGCCGGTGCGCAGCACGGCCTTGCGGGCGCTGAGCTGGTCGACGCGCAAGCCCAGCCAGGCACGGTCGTGCGGTCGCCAGGTCCATTGCATGTCGTTGGTCTTCAAACCTTCGATGGTGAGCGATTGGCGACCGCCGTCCCATTCGACGTGCAGGCGGTCCATCTGCCAGCCCGGGCCCAGCAGAGCACCGCGAAAGCCCTGCACTTGCACGCCCGGCAGACGTTGCACCAGCCACTGCGAGCCGGCTTCGTCCAGTGCCAGCCAGCGAACGAAGGCGGTGGAACTGCCCAGCACCAGCAGCAGGACAGCGATGACCAGACCCAGCGGCAGCAGCAACGACAGGCTGGCGGCCAGCGGCGCGGCCTTGGCCAGCGGGTGCTGCTGCGGCGGCGCTGGCGGTGGCGGCGGGGGCACGGTGTCGTTCATGCGATCAGAAGGCGATGCCCACGCTGAAGTGCAGGCGGGCCTTGCGTGTTTCGTTGCCGTAAGCCACGTCGATGCGCAGCGGCCCCACGGGGCTGCGCCAACGCACACCCACGCCGGCACCGTAAACCGGCTTCAGCGCAGCCTTGGTGGTGGACGCGGCATTGCCTGCATCCAGGAACACCGCGCCCCATAACGAAGGCATGCTGGTCAGGAAGGGCCGGGCCACTTCGACGCTGCTGGTGAACAGCACGATGCCGCTGCCCACGGCGCCGTCCACCACCGGGCCCAGGCTGCGAAAGCTGTAGCCGCGCACCGATTCGTCGCCGCCGGCGCGCCACTTCAATGATTCGGGCACCACCATGCCCGAGCCCAGGATCACGCGGCCCACCTCCAGCCGCGCCTGGCCGTACCACGCCTGCCCCAGCGGGCGATACACCGTGAGGCGGCCGTACAGGCGGCCGAAGATGCCACGGTCGGCGTCGGTGCCGCTGGACTGGCCGGCACCCACCTGGACGGCCAGCGTTTCGCCCAGGGTGGGCAACAGCGCACTGTCCAGGTCGCGCCAGCCGCCGTGGAAGTTGAGCGACAAGGCCAGCGCGTTGATGCGCCCGCCGGCATCGATGCGACGAGACGAGCGTTCGGCTTCGACGAAGAACAGCCGTTCCAGGCGCTGCGTGTCCTGCGCGCGGCCCAGGCGCAAGCGCTGCGACAGCACCACGTCGGTGTCGGACACCAGGCGCTCGACCGCGCCGCCCAAGAGGTTGCGGTACAGGCCTTCGTCGGGCCGACTGCTGATCTCGCCGTTCCAGGCCTGGCGCAGCTGCCCGACCTCGATTTTCAGGCGCGACGATGCGGGCAGGCCAAACACCCGCCGGTAAAGATGTTCGACCGAAGCCCGCGCCCCCGTGTTGGCGCTGATACCGACGCCAAAAGTGTAGACCTGCAGCGGCGCTTCACGCAGACGCACCAGCACGTCGGCGGCTTCGGCCTTGGTGATGTCGGGGTCCAGCGTGACGCTGACGGATTCGAACAGGCCCGACTTCTGCAGCCGCTCTTGAAAGTCCAGCAGCAGCGTTTCGCTGACCGGCACACCGCGCCGCGTGAAGGCCAGGTTGCGCACCGTGTCCGGGTCTTGTGCGGCCAGGCCTTCGATCTGCAACTGGCCCAGGCGGAACAGCGGGCCGCTGTCGGCCACCAGGAACAGCCGCACCCCGTTCTTTTCGACGTCGACCGCAGCGCCGGTGCCGCTCCAAACCGCGGTGGCGTAACCGGCGGCGCGCAGCCGCGCCAGGGCGGCCGACTTGGCATCGCTCCAGTCCGGGTTGCGGAAGTCGGTGCCCACGGGCATGTCCCAGGCGGTGCGCAGTTGCGCCAGCATCGTCTGGGCATAGGGGTCGCCTGCGCTGGCGCCCCGCTCCAACTCGCCTTCGGCTTCGATCGTGACGCGTGAGATGCGGGCGCGTGTGCCCGGCTCCACGCTCAGGCGCACCAGATCGGCTTGCCCCGTGGCGCGGCCCGGCGCTCTTTCGATGCGCACGGTGGGTGCAAAGTAGCCTTCGGTCTGCAGCAGCTCGCGCACCTGCAGCGGGCTCGCATCGATGAGCCGCGCCCATTCCGTGTCGTCCACGTCTTCGCGCTGGATGCTGCCCAGGCGCACCAGGTCGAGGTGCCTTTCCAGCAAGGCCTTCAGCTCGGGCGGGGCCTCGATTTCGATTTTCACGCCCAGCGTGGGCGACTGCTGCTCGAACTCTTGCGGCGTGACGAGCGAAAACGACTCGCCACCGGCCGTGCCGGGGCTGGTGCCCACGCCGGTGCGTGCGGGGGTGGGATCGCCCAGCAGGTTGGCGCAGCCCGTCAGCGACAGTGACAAAAAAAGCGCCGCGCCGATCAGCAGCGCGTCGCGCAGCGGCCGCAAGGTCATTTGCTCAGCAGCCGCATCGCACCTTCCAGGCCGGCCAGCGAGAGGGGAAACATGCGCTGGTTGACCAGCTGCTGGACGATGGCAATGCTCTGGCGGTACTGCCACACGCCCTGCGGTTCGGGGTTGATCCACGCAAACTTGGGGAACGCATTCGTCAGCCGCTGCATCCACTCGGCGCCCGGCTCTTCGTTGTTGTATTCGACGCTGCCGCCCGGCTGCAGGATCTCGTAGGGGCTCATGGTGGCGTCGCCCACGAAGATCAGCTTGTAGTCCTTGTTGTACTTGCGGATGACGTCCCAGGTGGCGTGTTTTTCGCTGAAGCGGCGCTTGTTGTTCTTCCACATGAAGTCGTAGACGCAGTTGTGGAAGTAATAGAACTCCAGGTGCTTGAACTCGGTCTTGGCGGCGCTGAACAACTCTTCGACGCGGTGGATGTGTTCATCCATCGTGCCGCCCACGTCCATCAACAGCAGCACCTTCACCTTGTTGTGGCGCTCGGGCACCATCTTGATGTCCAGCATGCCGGCGTTGGCCGCGGTGCAGTGGATGGTGTCGTCCAGGTCCAGTTCGTCGGCCGCACCTTCGCGGGCAAAACGGCGCAGGCGGCGCAGCGCCACCTTGATGTTGCGCGTGCCCAACTCCTTGGTGTCGTCGTAGTCCTTGTAAGCACGCTGGTCCCAGACCTTGACCGCGCTCTTGTTGCGGCTGCCGGCCTGGCCGATGCGAATGCCCTGCGGGTTGTAGCCATAGGCGCCGAAAGGGCTTGTGCCGCCGGTGCCGATCATCTTGTTGCCACCTTCGTGGCGTTCCTTCTGCTCTTCAAAACGCTTCTTCAGCGTTTCCATCAACTCGTCCCAGCCCATTTTTTCGATGGCGGCCTTCTCTTCGGCGCTGAGCTCCAGCTCCAGTGTCTTGCGCAACCAATCCAAGGGCACGTCCTGCGTGAAGTCGGTGAGCAGCTCCACGCCCTTGAAGTAGGCGCCAAAAGCCCGGTCGAACTTGTCGAACTGCGTTTCGTCCTTCACCAGCGAGGTTCGGGCCAGAAAATAGAAGTCGTCCACCGAAGGACCAATAACCCCAGCCTGCAGCGCTTCCAGCAGGGTCAGGTATTCCTTCACGGATACTTTGAGTTTCGCGGCGCGCAGCGTGTAGAAGAAGTTGATCAGCATCCCGGGCGTCCGAAGACACAAAGGTCTCTATTCTCGTCGCGACGGCCTGATGCCGCCCGCGAACCGCATTTGAACCCGTCCAGCGCCGTGCTCACCGCCTTGCTCATCCAGCAGGGGCTATTTGCCCTGCTGTGGGTGGTGCTGGGCGCCTTGCGCATGGCGCGCCGCTCGGCCTGGCATTGGGCGCTGGGTGTGACGGCGGTGACCGGTGGCCTGTCGCTAATCGTGCTGCGCGATGTCACGCCGCGCTGGCTGGGCTTCTGGCTGTCTTGTGTATTGCTGTACGGCGGCTTTGTGCTGCTGTGGCGTGGAACCGAGATTTTTGCTCGCAAGAAGCCGGCCGACCGCGCGCACGCCATTGGTTTTGTCCTGTATTGCGTGCTGCTGGCCTGGGCCACCTGGCAGGGTCCGGCCTGGACCTTTGTCAGCGTGGGCTCCGCGCCGCTGGGTTATGTGCTGTGGCGCACGGCCTGGACCGTGCAGAGCCGGCTGCGCGACGAATTTGGCGCGCCGGTTTCGGTCGGCTGCGCCATGCCCTTCTGGCTGATCGGCCTGGTGCTTGTGTTGCGCGGCACGCTGGCGCCATTTGTGCCGCAGCTCACAGGCACGTCGGTGCACTCCGCCGGCGCCGGCAACCTGGGCACGGCGCTGGTTTTTGTAGGCTGCGGGCTGGTCATCAACCTGGGCCTGGTGGCGCTGGTGACAAGCCGCATGCTGCGCCGCCTGCAGCGCGCCAGCGACCACGACGGCCTGACCGGCCTGTTGAACCGGCGCGGCATCCATGCGCGGCTGCTGCAGGAATCGCGCCGCCTGGCGCGCCACGGTGCGGCCTACAGCGTGCTGTCCATCGACATCGATCACTTCAAGCGCATCAACGACCAGCATGGCCACCCCGCAGGCGACGCTGTGCTGCAGGCCCTGGGTCGCACGCTGGTCGAGGCTGGGCGTGATGTCGACCTGGCAGCGCGTGCCGGCGGAGAAGAGTTCTGGATTTTGCTGCCCGGCACCACGGCCGACGGCGCCCGGCGGGCGGCCGATCGCCTGCTGCTGGCCGTGCGCGACATGCGCGTGCAAGTGGCCGGCGCCGACCGGCCGCTGACCTTGACAGTCAGCATCGGCATCGTCACCGCCGACCGGCCAAACGACCTGCTGGAAGCCGTGATGCAGCGGCTGGATGCCGCGCTGTACCGAGCCAAGCAAGCCGGGCGCGATCGCATCGAGGCGGCGCAAGGCGTTGCAGCCAGCAACGCGCCCCAGCGGGCGGTGACCACCTGAATGCTGGGTGAACCCGGCACTCAGCGCGCCCGGGCTTGGGCTTTGTCCTGGCCGTTCTTGTTCTGGCCCTTGAACTTCGGGTCGTGGCGGCGCAGCCAGTTGAAAAACTCGCCATACCAGAGCCGACTGTTCTGTGGCTTCAGGATCCAGTGGTTTTCGTCGGGGAACCACAGCAGCCGCGCATCCACGCTCTGCGCTTTCAGCGTGTTGTAGTAGGCCAGGCCCTGCGCATCGGGCACGCGGTAGTCCAGCGCGCCGTGGATGACCAGTGTGGGCGTGCGGAAGTTCTTGGCGAATGCGTGCGGGCTTTGTTTGTGCACCTGGGCCATGTCGTCCCAGTACCAGTGGCCCAGTTCCTTGGCGTGCCAGCTCCAGGCGTCGTCGGCAAACATGCCCACCCAGTCGAAGCAGCCCGCATGGCTGACATAGGCCTGGTAGCGGCCGGGTTTCACGTGGCCGTTCATCCAGGCCACCATGAAGCCGCCGTAGCTGCCGCCGGTGGCAAAGATGCGTTGTTTGTCGACCCACGGTTTCTTGCGCAGCCAGTCGGTGCCGGCTTCCACGTCCTGCAGTTCCAGTTCGCCCCAGCGGTGTGTGATGCTGTCCAGGAAGGCGTAGCCGAAGCCCGAGCTGCCGTGGTAGTTGACGCTGGCCACGACATAACCTTGCGCAGCAAACAGCTGCGTGTTCCAGCGGTAGTGCCAGTTGTCACCCGGGCCGGTATGCGGGCCGCCGTGGATGTTGTGCATCACGGGGTAGGACTTCCTGGCGTCGAAACCGGGCGGGTAGACCAGCCACATCTGCACCGGGTCATCCAGCCCGCCCTTGACCCAGACCTCTTCGACCTGGCCCAGCGCCAGCGATGACATCAGCGTGTCGTTGAAATTCTCCATGCGCTGCGGCTGTGCGCCAGGCAGGTGGGCGTGCATGCGGCTGGGGTGGGTGGCGGCGTCGGCCACGGTCACCAGTGTGCCGGCGGTCTTGTCGAAGCCGCTCACCCAGCCGCCGGCCACCAGCACCTCGGCGCGGCGGTCGGCCACGTCAAAACGCCACAGGTGCGTGCGGCCCTTTTGCTCGGTGCAAAAGAGCAGGGCCGAGCCGTCGGCTTCCCAATGCAGCGGGGCGTGCACCGCGTGGTCCCACTCGGCGCTGATGAGTTCCCACTGGCTGCTGTCGCGCTGCCAGACGGCCAATTGCGCCGGCATGGTGTGCTTGATGCCGACGTGGCTGGCGCTGAAGGCGACGCGCTGGCCGTCGGGGCTGTAGCGCGGATTGCCGAAGTCCCATTCGCCGTCGCGGGCGATCACCGAGGTCTTGCCGCTGCGCAGTTCCATTTCGGCCAACGCAAAGCGGCCGTCGCCGCGTTTCTCTTCCTCCGGGTTGAAGGCAAAGACAATGCGCTTGCCGTCAGGTGCGATGTCGAAGTCGTCCACACCGGGGTCGGCGCGGCCCAGTTCATAGGCTGTGCCCTCGAACAGGTCACGCACCTTGCCCGGGCCCGTGCCCTTGCTCAGATCCAGCAGGTGCAGGTGCGGCACGCGGCCTTGCGGCAGGTTGTGGTCCCAGTGGCGGTACTGCGATTCGCTGGTGGCGTAGCCGGTTTCCTTGCGCTCGACAAAGGCCTTGTGCGCGGCGGCTTGCGCTTTTTGGCCTTTCAGCTCGGGCCGGACCCAGGAGACGAAGACGATGCGCTGGCCGTCGGGGCCCCAGCGGAAGGCTTCGACGCCGGTGGCGACCTCGGCCGCGCGACGCGCTTCGCCGCCGTCTGGCGCAATCAGGTAAAGCTGGCTTTCCTTGTCCTTCACGCCCTCTTGTTCACGCTTGGCGGTGAAGGCGATCAGCTCGCCGGCATCGCCACGGGGCGGGCTCCAGCGCGGCTGGCCGTCCTTGTCGCCGCAGGTCGTTAGAGCTCTCGGCGCACCGCCCAGTGTGGACAGCAGCCACAGCGAGGACATCGACTTGTTGTCGGTCATCGAGTACCGCGTCACCGCCGCCACGGCCTGCGCGCCGTCGGGGCTGAGGCTGGGGCAGCCGATGCGTTGCAACTGCCACAGATCTTCGACCGTGATGTTCTTTTTCTTGGCCATGCGAGGGGTGTCTCCGGACAGGTGGGCGCAGGGATGGGGCGCCGGGATAGGGCGCCGGGAAGGGGCGCTTCAGGTCTGGCGTGGCTTGATCAGCTGCCAGTCGAGGTGTGACTTCACGGCCGGCCATTCGGCTGCGGTGATGCTGTAGACGGCAGTGTCGCGCAGCGTGCCGTCGCTGGCCAAGGCGTGCGCGCGCAGAATGCCGTCGAGTTGGGCGCCCAGCCTTTCGATGGCACGGCGGCTCTGCGTGTTCAGGCGGTGGGTGCGGAACTCCACCGCGATGCAGTCCAGCGTGTCGAATGCATGCCCCAGCAGCAGGCGTTTGCACTGGGTGTTGAGTGGCGAGCGCTGGGCGCTGGCGGCGGTCCAGGTGCTGCCGATCTCGACGTGGCGGTTCGTGGCGTCGATGTTCATGTAGGTCGTCATGCCCACCACCCGTTGGCTAGCATCGAACACCGTGAAGGGCAGCATCGAGCCGCTGCCCTGAAGCGCCAGGCGGCGCGTGATTTCAGCCGCCATGCGTTCAGGCGAAGGCACAGCCGTGTACCAAAGGCGCCAGAGTTCCCCGTCGCGCGAGGCCGCGCACAGTGCGTCGTGGTGTTCACCGGACAGCGGCCGCAGCGTGGCGTGCGGCCCGGTCAGGGTGACCGGTTCCGGCCAGCCCACTACCAAACCCTCGCGGCGGAATGGCGTGGCCGCACGACCCGATCGAGTTTGCCCTCACAGGTCCGGCTCTGCCGGCCCGTCGAGGGACACCCCCCTCGGGGGGCTGCGCGCCGCAGCGCCAAGTCCGCCTGCGCAGACTTGGACGGCACGAGGGCCGCGCGGCCCTGGCGCGCGGCAGCGAGCGCCAGCGAGCTTGGGGGCCTCATACCCGAGTCTGGGGGCCTCATGTCAGCGATTGTGCTTTTGCATGAAGACGAGCTTTTCGAACAAGGTGACGTCCTGCTCGTTTTTCAGCAGCGCTCCCAGCAGCGGCGGAATGGCGACCTTGTCGTCCTTGCTCTGCAACGCTTCCAGCGGAATGTCTTCGGCCACCAGCAGCTTCAGCCAGTCCAGCAGTTCGCTGGTGCTGGGCTTCTTTTTCAGGCCCGGCAGGTTGCGTGTGTCGTAGAAGGTTTTCAGCGCTTGCGCCAGCAGGTCTTTTTTCAGGTCTGGAAAGTGCACATGCACGATGGCGCGCATGGTGTCGGCGTCGGGAAACTTGATGTAGTGGAAAAAACACCGGCGCAAGAAGGCATCCGGCAGTTCCTTTTCATTGTTGCTGGTGATGAAGACCACCGGCCGGTGCCTGGCCTTGACGAGTTCACGCGTCTCGTAGACGTAGAACTCCATGCGGTCGATCTCGCGCAGCAGGTCGTTGGGAAACTCGATGTCCGCCTTGTCGATTTCGTCGATCAGCAAGGCCACCGGATGATCGGCCGTGAAGGCCTGCCACAGCACACCCTTGACGATGTAGTTGTGGATGTCCTTGACCTTCTCGTCGCCCAGCTGGCTGTCGCGCAGGCGGCTCACGGCGTCGTATTCGTACAGGCCCTGCTGAGCCTTGGTGGTGCTCTTGATGTGCCACTGCAGCAGTGGCATGTTCAGTGCGCTGGCCACCTCTTCGGCCAGCATCGTCTTGCCGGTGCCGGGCTCGCCCTTGACCAGCAGCGGGCGCTTCAGGGTCACGGCGGCGTTGACCGCCAGCATCAGGTCAGGGGTGGCGACGTACTGGGCTGAGCCTTGGAATTTCATGCGTCGGCAGGCCGTGACGTGGCCCGTCAGGAAAGGTCGAGTGGGGAGGTAGACACGCGGTCTGGCAGGGTCTCAAACCAGTATAAGGGCCGCCTATAATCACAGCTTGTCCCCGCTGTGACCCCCGGCGAAACCACTCCCCCCCGATGATGAGCAAAGCGATCACCCTCCTGCTGGCCCTGGCCGGTGTCTTTTTCGGCGTGACCCACGCACGGGCCCAGGACGCAGCAGCGGGTGAGAAAAAAGCCGCCATGTGCATCGGCTGCCACGGCATCCACGGTTATCAGGCCAGCTTCCCCGAAGTGCACAAGGTGCCCATGATCTCGGGCCAGAGCGCCAAGTACATCGTCGCAGCACTCAACGCCTACAAAAAAGGCGAGCGCAAACATCCCACGATGAAGGGCATCTCCGCTTCATTGACCGAAGCCGACATGGCCGACCTGGGCGCCTACTACGAAAGACACGGCGCTTCTTCCATCAAGCCGGTGGCCGAAACGCCAGCCGTGGCGCCCACCGCCGCCGTGGCCGCGCTGCTGGCCAAGGGCGCCTGCGCTTCCTGCCACGGTGCCAACTTCAGCAAGCCCATCGACGGCAGCTATCCCAAGCTGGCCGGCCAGCATGCCGACTATCTGTACGTCGCCCTGCGCGCCTATGCGGTCGAAGGCAACCCGCGCCTGGGTCGCAGCAACGCCATCATGGTGGGCCAGGTCAAGCAGTTCAAGCGCGAAGAGTTGAAGGCCATGGCGCAGTACATCGGCTCGCTGCCGGGTGAACTGCGCACCGTGCCGCAAAGCAAGTTCCGCTGAAGTCCGCGCGCATCGGCCGACGGCCGCCGTGCGTGTGCACCGCGGCCGTTTTTCATGGCTGCCAACTTCAGCTTGCGAGCCCGGGTAACTTCAGCTTTCCGGTTGCCAGTGCCGTGCCCAAAAGAATGACGATGCAGCCGATCAGCATCGTGCCCGTCGGCATTTCACCCAGCAGCAACCAGCCCCACAGCAACGCAAAAGCCGGGATCAGGAAGGTGACCGACATCGCCTGAGCCGCGCCGGCGCGGGCGATGAGGCCGAAGTACAGCACGTAGGCCCAGCCGGTGCAGCCCAGTGCCAGCGCGGTGGCGGCCAGCCAGGCGCTGCCGCCGGGGTTGACGGCCGGCCACCACCACCAGGCGGGCACCACCAGCACCAGGCTGGCGGCCAGCTGGCTGCCCGCGGCCACGGCCAGCGGCGGCACCCCGGCCAGCCACTTGCGCGACAGGTTGCCGCCCACGCCGTACAGCACCGAGGCCAGCAGGCAGGCCGCGATGCCCAGCGCCGCGCTGACACCGTGTTCGCCGACCTTGAAGTCGGCCTTGCCCCAGCTCAGGCCCACGACGCCCAGCACGCCGATGGCCAGGCCCAGCCAGCGCGAACGGTCCAGGCGGTCGTGCAGCCACAGCCACGCCACCAGCGCCCCCCAGATCGGAACCGTGGCGTTGAAGACCGACATCAGTGCAGTGCTCAGTGCCAGCGCGCCTACGGCAAACAGCAAAAACGGCAACACCGAATTGACGATGCCCACGGCCGCAATGGCGCGCCAGTGTGTGCGCAGCGCGGCCATCTCGCGGTGCAATGCCAGCAGCGGCATCAACAGCAAGGCTGCACCGGCCACACGCACGAAGACCAGCGCCACGGGCCCGAACTCGAATGCACCCATGCGCATGAACAGGAAAGACGCACCCCACAGCGCGGCCAGCAGGAACAGATCGATCAGGTCGCGTCGGGTCATGCGGGCGTGGCGCTTTCCAGCACGGCACCTTCCAGCTTCAGCAGGGCCTGCTTGCGCAGCAGGCCGCCGGCATAACCGGTGAGTGAGCCGTCACGGCCCACCACGCGGTGGCAGGGCACGATCACCGACAGCGGGTTGCGGCCGACGGCAGCGCCCACGGCACGCGCGGCATCGGGCCGGCCCAGGTCTTGTGCAATGCCGCCATAGGTGTGCAGGCCGCCGCTGCGTATGCGCTGCAGCGCCTGCCACACGCTGACCTGGAAGGCCGTGCCTTGCGGGTCCAGCGCCACGGCGAAGTGTTGGCGGCGGCCTGCAAAGTACTCGGCCAGTTCTTGTGCCGCTTGCACCAGCACCGGGTGTCTGGCATCCAGCGGCGCCGACAGTTCGCCGGGGTGATGGGCCTGCGCGTCAAACCAGGCGCCGGCCAGCCCCTGCGTCGTGGCGGCCAGGGTCATGGTGCCCAGCGGGGTGGCGGTTCGGCATTGCGCTGCATAAGACTTGATCATGTCGGGTGCTCCAGTTCATGCCACAGCCGCATCACGGCATAGGCGCGCCACGGACGCCAGGCTTCGGCCAGCGCGGTGATGTGTTTGCGGTTGCGCGAGCCCAGCGCGTTCATGAGGCCGATGTCAGCTGCCGGCCAGGCGTCGGGCCAGGCCATGGCACGCATGGCGATGACTTGCGCCGTCCATTCGCCGATGCCGGGCAAGGCGCGCAGTGTGTCCATGGTGGCTTCGATGGGCGCACCGCGGCGCAGGGCCAGGCCGCCGTCCAGCACTGCGCCAGCCAGTGCCTGCAAGGCCCTGACGCGCTGGCGCACGATGCCCAACTGGCCGATGTCTGCGGGGTCTGCCGTTGCGATCGAAAGCGCATCCGGAAAGACATGGGTCAGCGCGGCAAAGGGTGTTTCGATGGTCACACCGAAGCGGTCCACCAGCCGCTGCACCAGCGTGCGCGCGGCCTTCACCGTGACTTGCTGGCCCAGAATCACCCGCACCGCACCTTCAAAGCTGTCCATCACGCCAGGCAGGCGCGTGCCCGGCCGCAGCGGCACGGGCAGCAGCGCCAGCACGGGGTCGATGCGCGACGGGTCGGCATCCAGGTCCAGGGCTTGTCGCACACGCTGCATGACCTCACCCAGCACGGGCGACAAGCTGGCCGATGCGCTGACATGCACCTCGTGGCGCTCGGGCACAAAGCGGCAGCTGATCCAGCCCGATACGGGCTGGCCACGCTGCGCCCAACCCACGGTACGGCGCAGCGTGAGCCCGTCGACCTCTTCCACGCCGCGCACCATCCGCTGCGCAAAAAAGCCCAGTACGGCCGGCACGTCATAGGGCGGCCGGTACGCCAGACGCAAGGCACCGCCGGCCTGCGGTGCAACGCCCTCGCGTCGCAGCTGGGTGGGGTTGAAACGGTAGCGCTCGACAAAGGCGGCGTTGAAGCGCCGCAGGCTGTCAAAGCCGCTGGCCAGCGCCACCTGCGTGACGGGCTGCGTGGTGTCGGTCAGCAGCTGTTTGGCCAGCAGCAGGCGCTGGGTGCTCAGGTAGGCGTGTGGCGCCACGCCGTGGGTGGCCTGGAAGATGCGCCGCAGGTGGCGGTCGGTGACACCCAGCTTCAATGCGAGTTGTGGAATAGCCACCGCCTGCCCGCTGTGCACACCGTCTTCGATGCAGCGCGCGGCGGTGTCGGCCAGCGAGCGCGACGAGTCCATCTGCGACAGCCCCGGCGCAATTTCGGGTCGGCACTTCATGCACGGCCGGAAGGCGGCTGCCTCGGCCTGCGCACGGGTGTCGAAGAAGCGGCAGTTTTCGCGCCTGGGGGTGCGCACCCGGCATACCGGGCGGCAGTAGATGCCGGTGGACGTGACACCTACGAACAAGCGCCCGTCAAAGCGCGCATCGCGGGCCTTCAGGGCCAGGTAGGCAGAGTCGTTGTCAAGAACCATGCAGCGATGATAGGCAGCCCGCACCGGGCGGCTGGCCGTTTTCGGACCTGTGCTTCAAGCGCGGTTCAGGCACTGTTCAGGCGGCCCATGCCGCAGCTGCCACGCGTAGCATCGCCTCCCGTCCCCATCCTCATCCCCACCCCAAGACGGAGAGTGTCATGCCCGAACGCAAGGTCTGCGTGGTCAGCGGCTCCTCATCCGGCATCGGCGCGGCCACCGTTCGGCGCTATGCCCGCGAGGGCTGGGACGTGGTGGTCAACTACTCGCGCCAGGCCGCACCGGCTGAAGCCGTGGTCGATGAATGCCGCGCGCTCGGCGCACAGGTGCTGTTGGTCAAGGCCGATGTCTCGCTGGACGCCGATGCCCGCCGCATGGCCGAAGAAACGAAGGTACGTTTTGGCCGCGCCGATGTGCTGGTCAACAACGCCGGCACCACCAAGTTCGTGGCGCTGAAAAATCTGGATGGCCTGGATGCCGAAGACTTCCAGCGCATCTATGCGGTCAACGTGGTGGGTGCCTTTCAGCTGTCGCGCGCCTTCGTGCCGCTGCTGCAGCAGCAGCCGGGCGCGGGCATCGTCAACATCTCGTCGGTGGCGTCGATGATGGGCCGCGGTTCTTCGATTGCCTACATGGCCAGCAAGGGCGCGGTGAACGCCATGACGGTGGGGCTGGCGCGTGCCTTGGGGCCGCAGATCCGCGTCAACGCCATTGCGCCGGGTCTGGTGGCATCCAGCTGGTTGCAGCAGGGCATGGGCCCCGAGCGTTATGCCGCGCACCTGAAAGCCTGGACCGACACCGCCGCGCTGGCCAAGCCGCTGACACCCGAGGACGTGGCCGATGCGGCCTGGTGGCTGGGTGCGGGTGCGGCCAAGACCACGGGCGAGGTGCTGCTGCTGGACGCGGGATTTCGCATCACGAAGGGATGAGCTTTTCGACGGGCGGCTCCGGCGAAGGATGCCGTCTCGTATTCGATCGCGCCCCATCATGCGATCGCACCCAGCCGTCAAAAGCCTGCAGCAGCGGCGCGTAGTGCGCCGGCCGACCTTCCAACTGGCCCAGTGCCAGACATGCCGCTTCCAGCGTGCTGCGATGTTCTGGCCGCTGGGCCTTGCGGATGGTGTACAGCGAACGCGGCGGGTCAGGCAACGACAGCCGGGGCACCTGTTGCAGCAGCGGGTTCAGGTGCAGCAGCTTGCGTGTCTTGCGCCAGGTGCCGTCCAGCAGCACCAGGCGACGGGGCCGTGCTTCGGTGGTGGGTTCTGCTGACAAGCCCGGGTACAGCAGCACCGTGCCGTCGGTCAACCAGGAAGCCAGTGCCGGCTCATCGAAACGCTCGCCAACTTCCACGCGGCAGTTGCGCAAGCTCAAGTGAAGCAAGGTGGTGCTGCTCTTGGCGTGGGCGGCTTCCAGCGGGTGTTGCAGCACCAGCACCGGCAGCCGCGTATCGGTGGGCCGCACCCATGCGCACAGGCAACGGCGATCAGGGCGCTGGCAGCGTGGGCATCGCAGGCGGGATGGCTGATGGTCAACGTGCTTTGCGGGGTTGGCGGGCATGGTCAGGCCGCAGGCTATCCTGTTGTGCATGCCTGATCAGCCAACCGCCTTGGGGCAGACCGACACAAAGCCCGTCGCCGACACCTTTGCGGCCCTGGGCCTGGAGGCCGTGCTGCAGCAAGCCGCTGTTGCCGCTGGCTGGCGCCAGCCCACCGACATCCAGCGCGCCGTGCTGCCCGCCATCCTGGCCGGGCGCGACGTGCTGGCCCAGGCGCCAACAGGCGCGGGCAAGACGGCCGGTTTTGTGCTGCCCATCCTGCAGCGTGTGCTCTCGCAGCCCGGTGTGGTTGAAGAGCGACCGCGCCGCCTGATGGCGCTGGTGCTGGCACCCACGCGCGAACTGGCGGCGCAGATCGCTGCGGCAGCGCAAGGGCTAGCGCCACAGCTCAAGACCGTGGTGGCGGTGGGTGGCCTGTCCATCAATCCGCAGATGATGGCGCTGCGTGGTGGCGCGCACCTGCTGGTGGCAACCCCGGGCCGGCTGCTGGACCTGACGCGTCAGAACGCTCTGCGCCTGGCCGACCTGCAAGTGGTGGTGCTGGACGAGGCCGACCGTTTGCTGGACGCCGGCTTCGAGCAGGAAACACGCCGTGTGCTGGCGCTGCTGCCGCGGCCCCGGCAGACGTTGATGTTCAGCGCCACACTGCCTGACGGGGTGCTGGCGCTGGCCCACGCGGTGCAGACCGATGCCTTGTTTGTCGAGGTGACTGCGCAGATGCATGCCGCCACGACAGTTGCTGAATCGGAGGCCGGCCCGCCACCTGGCGGCTGCCCCGAGCCCGGCACGGCCGAACCCCACATCACCCAGCGTGCCCTCGTCGTCGACACCGCACGACGCACGCCGCTGTTGCGCCACCTGATCGCCACCCAGCGCTGGCGCAAGGTGCTGGTCTTCGTGGCGACGCAGCACAGTGCTGAACACGTGGCCGACAAGTTGCGCCAGGCCGGCCTGGCCGCCGCCGCCCTGCACGGCGACCTGAGCCAGGGCCGGCGCGCGCAGGTGCTGGACGACCTGGCCAGTGGCCAGCTGCAGGTGCTGGTAGCCACCGACCTGGCCGCACGCGGGCTGGACGTGCCGGCCATCGACGCGGTGGTCAACCACGACCTGCCACGTTCGGCCATCGACCACACCCACCGCATCGGGCGCACCGGCCGTGCCGGTGCCTCAGGCGTGGCCGTCAGCTTTGTGCTGGCTGACGCACCGGGCAGCGAGCTGCACTTCCGGCTGATCGAAAAACGTCAACAGCTGAGGGTGCCGCGCGAACAGCTGGTGGGCTTCGAGCCGGTAGCGGGTGTGTTGCCGCCATTGCCGCCATTGCCGGCAGATCCCCACGGCGGTGTCAAAGGCAAGCGGCCAAGCAAGAAGGACAAACTGCGCGCCGCTGCGGGTAGGGGTTAGCCTTATCTCATCGGACGCGCCGACCGCACCGGCTCACTCCACCTTGCCGATCTTGCGCACCGCTTCCGTCATAAGCTTGGCATCGCTGTCCCAGTAGGCCTGGAATTCAGGCGCGTCCTGGTACTCGATGGGGCTACCGGCGCGGTTGATGGTCTCCACCACCTTGGGGTCGCGTGCGGCCTTGGCAGCAGCCGCGCGCAGCTTGGTCACGATGTCATCGGGTGTGCCTGCGGGCACAAACAGCGCGGACCACTGCGCGAACGTGGCACCGTAACCGGCCTGTTTCAGGCTCTGCACATCGGGCAGCGAAGACACGGGTTTGTCGCCCCAGTGTGCCAGCGCGCGCATCTTGCCGGCCTTGATCTGCTGCGCCACCGTGCTGGGCCCGCTGGCGATGGCGTCCACCTGGCCGCCCAGCAGCGCCAGCACGGCGGGTCCGGCACCGCTGTAGGGGATGTGGGTCATCTGCACCCCGGCGCTGGCCTTGAGCATTTCCATCGGCACGTGCATGGTGCCGTAGTTGCCCGAACTGCCGAAGTTGATGACACCCGGCCGCGCCTTGGCATCGGCCAGAAATTCAGCCAGTGTCTTCCAGGGGGAATCGGTGCGCACCACCAGCACCGTGGGGTCGGCCGTGAAACGCGCGATGGGCTTGAACTGGTCCAGCGTGAAGGCCGGCTTGCGGCCCAGGATCTTGTCGGCCTCGGGCAGGATGGAAATTGACGACAGGCTCAGCAGCACCGTGTAGCCGTCGGCGGCCGCGCGCGAAGCCGCGCCGATGCCCGTGGCGCCGCCGGCACCGGCGCGGTTTTCCACCACCACGGTCTGCTTCAGTTCGCGGCCCAGCGCTTCAGCCACCGGGCGGGCCACGGTGTCGGCCACGCCGCCGGGCGGGAAGGGCACGATCATGGTGATGGGTTTGTCGGGCCAGCCCTGGGCCAGTGCGGCGCCCGTGGCGGCCAGCCAGGTGATGCTGACGATCAGCTTGTTCATTTGGGTGTCTCCTCGAGGAAGGTGTTTTCCAAGGTGCCGATGCCATCGATTTCGATGCGCACCACGTCGCCGTGCCGCAGCCAGCGTGGCGGTTTCATGCCCATGCCCACGCCGGCCGGCGAGCCGGTGGCGATGACGTCGCCCGGCAGCAGCGTGATGCCGCGCGAGCAAGTGGCGATGAGGGTGGGGATGTCGAAGATGAGATCGGTGGTGCGTGCGTCCTGGCGCAGTTCACCGTTGACCCAGCAGCGCACGCGGGTGTTGTTGCCGTCCAGTTCGTCGGCCGTCACCAGCCAGGGGCCCATGGGGCAGAAGGTGTCGAAGCTCTTGCCCAGGTCCCACTGTGCGTGGCGCATCTGCACGTCGCGTGCCGTCACGTCGTTGACGATGGTGTAGCCGTAGACGTGTTGCATCGCGTCGGCGGCGCTGATGTTGCGGCCACCGCGGCCGATGACCACCGCCAGTTCGGCTTCGTAGTCGATCTGCTCCGACACGGCCGCGCCGGGCAAGCGCACGGTGGACCCTGGCCCCACCACACATTCGGGCACTTTGGTGAACACGATGGGCCAGGCGTCCACCGTTTTGGCGTTGTCCTTGAAGACCGAGTCGTGCAGTTCCTTGGCGTGGGCGTGGTAGTTGCGGCCGACGCAGAACAGGTTGCGGCGCGGTGCGGGCAGTGGCGCCACGAAGTGCACCTGCGCCAATGGCAGGCTGCCGTTGACGGCGGCCAAGGGCAGCCCGCGGGCCGCGGACTCGATGAGTGCCAGCGCGCCCCGACTGCCATCGACATCGAAGAGTTCGATCGTGATGCCGTCTGCCGATAGCCGGCAGACTCGCAGTTGGCCCTGGTGTTCGATGGTGGCGATGCGCAAAGCGGTCTCCTGATGGCCTGAACCACTTGGCCCAAATGTTACCATTCAGGCCCGATCTCATTCTTTTCGGTCCGGCGCGTTCGCCCTTTCGCCGTCCCCTTTCGCCGCCCGCTCTGGCCGCCCCCATTTGTCACCACATCGAAGCTCAACACCCGCATGGACACGGCCGCCATCCTGCGCGAAACGATCCTCGACAAGCTGCGTTCGCGCGTTTGGCGGGCCGGTCACCGCATCCCCACCGAACGTGCACTGAGCGAACAGTTCGGTCTGAGCCGATCCACCGTGCGCAGGGTGCTGCTGGAGTTCAAGCACAAACGCCTGATCCGGCAGTCCGTGGGCAGCGGCACCTATGTGGCAGAGCAGGTGCATGAGTTCTTGGCCGAACTGCTGCCAGCCCCCAGCGGGGCCACGGTGAGCCCTGCCGAGTTGATGAGCGCGCGCCTGGTGCTGGAGCCGGCGCTCATCGAGATGGCCATCGGCAACGCCACGGCGGCCGACTTCCAGCGCATGGACGAGTGCAACCATCATGCCGAACGAGCGACCACGCTCGAAGACTTCGAGAGATGGGACGCCGCACTGCACGAGGCCATTGCCGAAGCCGCGCACAACGGCTTCATCAGCGGGGTGTTTCGCCTGATGAATGAAGCACGTGCGCAAGGCGAGTGGGGCATGCTCAAACAACGCAGTGCCACGCCCGAGCGGCGCCTGGAGTACCAGCAGGAACACCGCGCCCTGGTGGCCGCACTGAAGGCCCGCGACGCCGTCAAGGCCAAGGCGCTGTGCATGGCGCACCTGGTGCATGTGCGTGTGAACATGCTGGGGCACTGAGGGCCCGGTTTTTGGCCCGCTCTTTTTGGTCCGCTTTTTTCGGTCCGCTTTATTTGCCCAGTTGGCGCCAGGGTGTCCTCGTGCTTGGACGCGTTCTCGGCCGCGTTCTCTGTCGCTGCCCGGCTGCCGCGCAGCCTCAGCCGGCGCGTGACGCGTCAGCCGCCTGCTGGGCCCGCATGCGGGCATGCACATAAGCACCCTGTGGCACGTGCAACAGGTCGGCCACGCGCCACATCACGTGGCGTTCGTGTTCGCTCAAGTGGCCGTCGGCATAGGCCACGCGCCACATGAGTTCGATCATGCGCAGCTTCTGCGGCATGTCAAAACGTTCGTTGATGCGCGAGGTGTAGGCAAACAGGTCGGTAGCCTGCGAGGCCGTGGTCTCGGCCAGTTCGGCCAGGCGCTGCGCTTCGTCGTCGCTGAGGCCGAACTTGGCCTGCAACGCTTCACGCACGGCTTCGCGCTCGCCCGCGTGGAAACTGGTGTCGGCGCGCATCACCTCCACCAGCATCACGGCCGAGGCCAGTTGCAAGGTGTGCTCTTCGTTCTGCGGCGCACGGCCGAAAGGCGCGGACGCAGCGGGCGAGAGGCTGTCGAAGAGGTCTTTCAAGGTCTTCAGCATCGAGCCATCATGGCACGCACCCGGGAGGCCCTGCTGGCCTGTGTGGGTGAGGCTGCGGGTCGGCCGCGCGGACCCGGACGGGCACCACAACTGCAGTCGACAGTCTGGACCCAAATCAAACCAATTAAACCCAAACCGGCAGGGACCATCAATCCGCTCCGCCGCAGACAGCCATGACCCAGATGCATTTTCCGGTTGGCAGACAAGTTGGCACAACAAAGGCCGACGCACGACACGGCCGAGTTCTGATCACATCGCCTTGAACAGGTGCACGTAGGCGCGGCTCACCGGCAGTTCATGCGCGTGGCCCCTGATGCGCAGAAACAGCCGGCTGACTTCGTCGCGGCGGGTGCCCGCCAGGTGCGCCAGGTTGACGATGGTGCTGCGGTGCATCTGCACGAACAGCGCAGGGTCCAGCTGGCTGGCCAGCTCGGCAATGGGCGTGCGGATCAGGTGCTCGCCGCTGATGGTCTGCACGCAGGTGTACTTGTCGTCGGCGCGAAAGAACAGCACCTCGTCCACGGCCACCTGGTGGGTGATGTCGCCGTTGCTGGCGCGCACCCAGCGCAGGTGCTCGGGTGAGGCTGCCGTCGCAGCGGCAGCGGGCACCAGGCGCTTCAGCGCAGCCAGCAGCGCGCCTTCATCTGCTGCAGGTTCTGCCAGTGAACGTTTGATGCGTTCGATGGTGCGCAGCAGTCGCTCGGCCTTCACGGGCTTGAGCACATAGTCCAGTGCTTCCTGCTCAAAGGCCTGCACCGCAAATTCGTCGTAGGCGGTGACGAACACCACTCGGGTTTCGCCCTCGATGCCCTGCGCCACTTCCAGCCCGGTCAGCCCCGGCATCTGGATGTCCAGAAAGGCCAGGTCGGGCTTAAGCGTGGCGATGCACTCGGAGGCTTCGACGCCATTGCGTGCCATGTGCAGCAGCTGCAACTCAGGCCACAGCGAGGCCAGTTCGCTGGCCAGGGCACGGGCCAGATGCGGTTCGTCGTCGGCCAGGATGGCGGTGGTCATGCGGCTGAACCTTCGATGGGCAAGGTGATGCGCGCCAGTGTGCCCGGGTGGGCTGCCAGCACCTCCAACGTCGCGGCGCTACCATAGCGGGTGAGCAACCTTTCGCGGATGTTGGACAGCGCCATGCCGGCGCCGGCCCGTGCACCCTGCCGTGCGGGCGCGTCCAGGCCGCGGCCGTCGTCCTGCACCTCAAGCACCAGGTGCTGCCCGTCGACCCGCGCACTGACACGCACGGTGCCGCCTTCTATGCTGGGCTCCAGGCCGTGCACGACCGCGTTTTCCACCAGGGGCTGCAGCAGCAAGGGTGGCAAGGGCTGGCGACGCGCGGCCTCGTCGGCGTCGATCGAAAACTGCAGTCGGTCTTCCATGCGGGCTTGCAGCAGCTGCAGGTAGTTCTGCGCCAGGTCCAGCTCTTGCGCGACGGCTGAACTGGCGCTGCGCAGTGTGGTCAGCGAAGCGCGCAGGTAGTCGGTGAAGGACATCAGCATCTGCTTGGCCTTGGGCGGGTCGTGGTCCATCAGGCTTTGCACGTTGGCCAGCGTGTTGAACAGGAAGTGCGGCTCGATCTGTCCCTGCAGCAGGCGCAGTTGCGCTTCGCTGGCACGCTTTTCGGCCGCCAGCTGCTTGGCTTTGGCCGCGAAGTAGAAGTGCAGCAGCAAGGAGGTGCCCAGGCAGAACGTCGTGACCAGGGCAATGGACTGGGTGCTGCCCAGCAAGCGCGGCAGCATGTCGGCAGAGCCACTGAACACCATGCCCACCGGCCAGCCGATGGCCACGCCCAGCAGCGGAATACCGCCGAAGAACACGCTGCGCTGCCAGTCTTTCAGTTTGCGCAGCGCCGGCGGGCCGCCCAGCAGCCAGGCGCCGGCCTCGAACATCAGGTGGATGAGCGCAGCGATGGTGAAGCAGACGACGAAGTTCTTGCCATACCAATAGCCCCAACCCTGCAGCGTATGCGAACCTGGCAGCTTCGAAGCGAACATCACATAACCCAGCAGCGTAAAGCCGACCGCCAGCACGGCGCTGAAGATCAGCGTCCACACCCACTGCAACCAGCCGGGTCCCGCACGCTGCATGTCGTTGGAGATCCAGGAGTGCCAGGACTCGCGCAGGGTCCACGTCGACCGTAGTTTGCCGGCGGCACGGGGGCTTGGGGTGGCGTTCGGGTTCATGGCGGGCAGTTTAGGCAGTGCAAGCGCGCTGCTGCGAACGGGCAGCGACGAATCGACGGCGTCGGCGACGACTGGCAAGCGAAAGGGCCGGCTGGCTCGGGCCACGGACACTCGGGCCACGGACAGACCGGCTGCCTACAATCGCCCGACATCCCCAGCCGAACCTCGCCGCATGCAAATTGATCCCACCATTTTCAAGGCCTACGACATCCGCGGCATCGTCGGCAAAAACGTCGATGAAACCTTTGCTGAACACCTGGGCCGCGCCTTTGGCAGCGAAGCCGTGGCTGCGGGTGAAAAGGCGGTGGCGGTGGGCCGTGACGGGCGCCTGTCGGGCCCGGGGCTGGCGGCAGCACTGATCCGCGGCCTGAAGAGCACGGGCCTGGACGTGGTGGACATCGGCATGGTGACCACGCCCATGCTCTATTACGTGGCCGCCACGCGTGGCAAACACGGCTGCAACAGCGGCATCCAGGTCACGGGCAGCCACAACCCCAAGGACTACAACGGCTTCAAGATGGTGATGAGCGGCCGTGCCATCTATGGCGACGACATCCAGAAGCTGCGCCAGCGCATCGAGACAGAGACCTACACAGCCAAACGCGGCCGCAGCGCCAAGATGGACATCGGTGCCGAGTACGCGCACCGCATCACCAGCGACTGCAGGCTGAGCCGCCCGATGAAGGTGGTGGTGGACAGCGGCAATGGCATTGCGGGCGCCACCGCGCCGGCCATCCTGCGTGCGCTGGGCTGCGAGGTCATCGACCTGTACAGCAAGGTCGATGGTGATTTCCCCAACCACCACCCCGACCCCAGCAAGCCCGAGAACCTGGCCGACCTGATCAAGGTGGTGCACGCCACTGGCGCAGAAATCGGTCTGGCCTTCGACGGCGACGGCGACCGCCTGGGTGTGGTCACGGCACAAGGCCACATCATCTACCCCGACCGGCAGATCATGCTGTTCGCGCGCGACATCCTGAAGCGCCACAAGGGCGGCACCATCATCTTCGACGTGAAGTGCAGCCAGCGCCTGCCGGTGGCCATCAGACGAGCGGGCGGCAAGCCGCTGATGTGGAAGACGGGGCATTCGCTGATCAAGGCCAAGCTCAAGGAAACCGGCGCGCCCTTTGCCGGCGAGATGAGCGGCCACCTGTTCTTCGGCGAACGCTGGTACGGCTTTGACGACGCCATGTACACGGCCGGCCGGCTGCTGGAAATCCTGGGCCGCGAGAAGAACCCCAGCGCGTTTCTGGATGCGCTGCCCACCAGCTTTTCCACGCCCGAACTGAACGTCAGTTGCGCCGAAGGTGAGCACCATGCCGTGGTGGCCGAATTGCTGGCGCGTGTGGCCGACGGCCGCTTGAATTTTGAAGGTGGCGAGGTGGGCACCATCGACGGCCTGCGGGTGGACTTTGCCGATGGTTTCGGTCTCATTCGCGCCAGCAACACCACGCCGGTGCTGGTGCTGCGCTTTGAAGGCCACACCGAAGAAGCGCTGCACCGCATCGAAGCCCAGTTCATGGCCGCGCTGCGCAGCGTGAAGCCCGACGCGCAGGTGGGTGCTTCGGCCCACTGAGCGGCTCGCATGAAGCAAAGGCTGGCCCGCAGCGCCTATTCGCTGCTGTTGTGGCTGGCCACGCCGCTGTACTTTCTGCGCTTGTGGTGGCGCGGGCGGCAGGAGACTGCCTACCGGCAGTGGTGGCCCGAAAGGCTGGGCCACAGCGCCGCCCCGGCATCACCTGGCCGTTTGTGGCTGCATGCCGTGTCCCTGGGCGAAACACGGGCGGCTGCAGCCTTGATCGACGCCTTGCGTGCGCAGCGGCCGGGTCTGCGCTTGCTGCTCACACACGGCACCGCCACGGGTCGTGAAGCGGGCACCGCCTTGCTGCGCGAGGGTGATGTGCAGGCCTGGCTGCCCTACGACACACCCACTGCCGTGCGCCGTTTCTTGCGCCACCACCGGCCGGTCGTTGGCGTGATCATGGAAACCGAGGTCTGGCCCAACCTGCTGCACTTTGCACAGGCGCAAGGCTTGCCTCTGGTGCTGGCCAATGCACGCTTGTCCGAGCGCAGTGAACGCAAGGGCCGGCAAATGGCGGCATTGATGCACCCGGCGATGGCTTGTTTCACCCAGGTGCTGGCGCAGACCGAAGCCGATGCGGTGCGGCTGCGAGCTTCGGGCGCGCCAGATGTCCAGGTACCCGGCAACCTCAAGTTCGACATGACTCCCAATCCGGAACTGCTGGCGCGTGGACTGGCCTGGCGGCGCCAAGTGGCAAGGCCCGTGGTGCTGGCTGCCGTCACGCGCGAAGGTGAAGAGGTGCCGCTGCTGCAAGCCTGGCGCGCGCTGCCGGCGCCCCGGCCGCTGCTTGTTGTGGTGCCGCGCCATCCCCAACGTTTTGACGAAGTGGGCGCTCTCATCACGCGGGCGGGCTTCAGCTTGTCGCGCCGCAGTGCCTGGGGCGAGGGAGCACCTACAGGCGCCGATGCCGATGTCTTCCTGGGCGACAGCCTGGGCGAGATGCCGGCCTTTTATGCCGCCGCCGACGTGGCCTTGCTGGGCGGCAGCTTTGCGCCACTGGGCGGCCAGAACCTGATCGAAGCTGCAGCCTGCGGCTGCCCCCTGGTGATGGGGCCGCACACCTTCAACTTTGCCCAGGCCGCTGAGCTGGCGCTGGCGGCGGGCGTCGCATGGCGGGTGCAGGACATCGAACAGGGCGTTCAGCAGGCACTGGCGTTGACCCAGGACCCGCAGTTGCCGGCGCTGTCGGCCCGTGCCCGGGACTTTGCGGGTCAGCACCGGGGTGCGGCTTCTCGCATGGCCACATCCATCCTGGCGCTTGCACCGGCCCCGGCGCCAGCCTGAGCGCGCTGCGCTCTCAGGCTGCAGTGCCGCGCAACAAGTCCAGTGACGCCAGACCGGCACTGCCCGGCAGCACCAGGGCATCCAGGGCCGCGCGTGGCACCCGCAGGTGGTCGGCCAGCAGCGGCCTGATGACGGCACGCAAGTCGGTGGTGACGCGCAGGTCGCGGCCCTCGAAACGGTCCTTGCTGGCCAGACCGGGCCAGTCGCTGAGCACACGACCGCCCTTCACCGCACCGCCCAGCACAAAGGCGGCACCACCCGTGCCGTGGTCCGTGCCCTGGTTGCCGTTGACGACCACTTCGCGCCCGAACTCGGTGGCCACCAGCACCACCGTGCGGCTCCACGTGCCGCCAGGCAGCAGCGCTTCGCGCAGCGCAGCCAACGTGGCGTCCAGGGTGCGCAGGTTGTTGGACAGGGCGCCCGCTGGCGCACCCTGGTTGGTGTGCGAGTCCCAGCCGCCCAGCTCCATCACGGCAACCTGCGAGCCGCGCTGCAGGAACTCGGCGGCCTTGCGGGCCAGCAGCACCGCGGCGTTGCGGCCGCCTGCGCCCGGGATTGCGCCCGGGACTGCGCCCGGGATCGCGCCCGGGACTGCGCCCGGGACCGCGCCCGGGACTGCGCCTGGCCCGGCGTTGCCCAGGTCAGTTTGCGCTTGCGGGTTGGCTGCCATGCCGGGCTCGGCGCGCAGGGCGCGGGCGCGGGCCAGAGCCTGGGCCAATGCGCTGTCGTCGCGGTACATGATCTGGAGCCGACTCACGAGGTCGGCGCCGGGCTCGGCTTGTGTCGACGGCGCCCAGGTGTCCACGCCCTCGTGGCCCCGCAGCACCAACGGCACGGCGGTCTGCAGCGCCACGGCCTGCAGCGGCCGTGCACTGACGCCAGCAGCAGAGGCCGTCAGCGCTCGACCCAGCCAGCCGCTGGTCAGTTCATGCGGCCGCTGGCCGCCGCTTTCCAGCACTTGCTGGGCGTCGAAGTGCGAGCGTTCGCGGTAAGGCAAGCCCACGGCATGCAGCACCGTCAGTTCGCCCTGGCCGAACATCGTGTGCAGTTGCGGCAGCAGCGGGTGCAGCGCGAAGGTGGCGTTCAGGTGCAGCGGCTCACTGGCAAACTGACCCAGCACGCCGCGCGCCCCGGCAAACGCCGGGTCGCCAACCGCAGGCACGGCAGTCAACCCGTCCATGCCGCCGCGCAGGATCACAAACACAAAGCGATTCGATCCCGGCCCAGCGGCTTGTGACACGCTCAGGCTTGCCCAAGGCGCCAGCGCCGCGGCTGCAAAAGCAGCAGGCGCAGCGCGCAACAAACTCCGACGCGTATTCATGATGCAAGGTCCTCTCAACGCTGCGCCAAATCGCGCTCAAAGCCAAGCTTCCCCCGACGGATCCGGCTCCGCCGGTCCGTACGGGGACACCCCCCTCGGGGGGCAGCGAGCGAAAGCGAGCTTGGGGGCTTCATCTCCTCTGGAATTCTGGCGCCAGCAGCAGCAGCGCCAAGGCTTGCGGGCCGTCGGCTGCGCGCTCGATCTGAACGGCCGTGGTGTCTTGCAGCAGTGGCCCCAGGCTGGCCTGGGCCAACTGCCGCGCATCCACCTGGCGGCCCAGCCGGTCGGCGACGCGGGTGGCCCATTCCACCCGCTTCCACACCGCGTCGGGCCCCAGCCATTCTTCTGCGCGGTCGGGCCAGCCGGCCGGCGATGGCGCGGCCTGCACACGCTGCCCCAGCAAGGCGATGCCGCCGTCGGCGTTGCGCAAAAAAGGCTGGTCGCCCAAGCGCAGCAGCCGCACGGCGCTGATGACAAATTCTTCGGGCGTCTTCAGCTTGTCCGGCTGCGGCGACCAGGCTTCGGGCGCTTCGATCAGCGTGCGGTACAGGCTGGGCAGGTCACCACCGCTGCGGCGGTAGCTGTCCTCCAGCCGCGCCACCAGCGCTGGCGGCGGCTGGTCGGCAACGAAGTGCCGTGCCAACTTGGTGGCGACAAAACGTGCCGTGGCGGCGTGTTGGGCCAGGTCGTGCAAGACCGCGTCCAGCGCCTCGGGGCCTTCGGCATAACGCCTGCCCAGCACGGTCTTGGTGCCGGGCTGGTGCCAGTTGGGGTCGAAGCGGGCCGGTGGCGTGCCCGGTGCGGCGTTGGCCAATTCACCCAGTGGCACACGCCAGCCGGTCAGCACGCGGGCGAACTCGGTGACGTCGTTTTGTATGTAGCCACCGGCCACACCCAGCGTGTGCAGTTCCAGCACCTCGCGCGCCAGGTTTTCGTTGAGGCCCGTCACGCGCGGTGCGGGCCGTGGGTCGGCAGCGTTGCGGTTCTGCTGGCGCCGCGCCTGGCGCTGCACAAAGGCCGATGCCGGGCCGGCCGAGTTGTCGTTGTCCAGGTAACGCAGCATGCCGGCGTGGTGCACGGCCGCCTTGAGCAGCGTCTCAAAACTGCCGCCGATGTGCGGCCGTATGGCTTCTCGTTCAAACGCGCCCACCATGCCGCGGGTGTTGGCCTTGGCCATGCTCACGGTGAAGTGGTTGGCCCAGAACAGCGCCAGCCTTTCGTTGAATGGTTGGGTGCTCAGCGCCGCCGTGGCCAGCCGCGCCCGCACGTCACCCTGCACACGTTGGCGGAAGTGCTGGACAAACTGCTGTTCGCCCGAACGCTCATCGCTCATGGGTGCGGCGCCCGCCATGCTGCCCATCTCGGCATCGGCCGCCATCGGGGCTGCGGCCCGCACGGCTTGCCTTTGCAGGCGCTGGAACTGGGCAAAACTCTGCAGCGCTTCCAGTCCCGAGGCGAGCTCCAGACCCGTGCTGCGCTGTGCTTCGGCCGGCCCGATCTGCGCCGCCAGCCAGCCTTGGGCGTCGCCAGCCATGGCGTCCAGCGAGGGCTCGCCCAGGCCAAAGCGGTGGGCGGCCAGCGCAGGCTTCATGTCATGTCGGATCATGGCGAGGTTCCATGACCCGAAGTGTGGCTGCTGAAGAGCCGCCACGGGGCCTCTCGCCCGGCAAAGGCCAGGCAAAGGCCAGGCAAAGATTTGTTGACGGCGCTTTGCCGCCGCTTACATGGCCAACAGTCGGTTCAGCGTTGCGATATCCGCCGGCATCAGCTGACCCGAAGCCTGCTTCAGGCGCAGCGTGCCCAGCAGCACGTCGTACCGCGCACGTGCCAGGTCGCGTTGCGTGGTGAACAGTTGTGTCTGCGCGTTCAGCACGTCCAGGTTGACACGCACGCCCACGCGGTAGCCCAGTTGTGTGGCTTCCAGCTGCAGCTTGGTGGACGCCTCGGCGGCTTCCAGCGCCTTCACTTGCGACAGCCCGGACTGCACACCGAAGTAGGCCACGCGTGTGCCCTGCGCCACGCCACGGCGCGCCGCTTCAACATCGTTGCGCGCCTTCTCTTCGAGCAGCAGCGTTTCCTTGATGCGGTTTTGTGTGGCGCCGCCGGTGTACAGCGGCCAGTTCATCTGCACGCCGATGCTGGCCACGGCCGATGTGCCGGCACTGCGGGTCAGGTTGGGCAGCGTGCCCCGTGCGTCCGATCCGCTGATCGACGCCACGGCGTCCAGCGTGGGCGACTCTGCGGCGCGTGCCTTGCTGATCTCCAGTGAGGCCACTTCCAGCCCGGCCCGCGCACGACGTACCGTGGGGTGCTGCTGGTCGGCCACGGTGACCCACTCTTCGGCGTTGGCCGGCACGGGCGAGGGCAGTTCCACCGGCACACGCAGCGGTTTGGGCGCGACGGCGCTCTTGCCCACCAGCGTGTCCAGTGCGATGCGTTTGGTGCGCAGGTCGTTTTCAGCGGCCAGTTCCTGGAAGGTGGACAGGTCGAAGCGGGCTTGTGCTTCGCGGGTGTCGGTGATGGTGGCGGTGCCCACTTCGAAGTTGCGCTTGGCCGAAGCCAGCTGTTCGGTGATGGACGCCTTGCTGGAACGTGTGGTGGCCAGCGCGTCCTGCGCAGCCAGCACGTCGAAGTAGGCCTGCGACAGGCGCAAGATGAGATCCTGTTCGGCGGCGTCCAGGTCGGCCTGCGCGGTGAGCAGCGTCTTGCGTGCCTGTTCGATGGTCACCGCATTGGCGCGGTTGAACAGCGGATAACGGCCATTCAGCGCGCCAGAGATGGAGTGCGTGGCCTTCGGGCCGCTGATGGTGGGGGTGTCGGTCTGCGACGTGATGGCGCCGGCCGTCGCGGCCAGCGCAGGACGCAGCAGCGCGTCACTTTGCGCCACGCGGAATTCGGCCGATTGGAAGTTGGCCCTGGCCGCCAGGATGGTGGCGTCAAAGACACGTGCGCCTTCGTACAGCTCTTGCAGGCTTTGGGCGGCTGCCAGGCCGGGCAGGCCAACCGTCAGCAGGGCGGCCAGGGCGGTGAGCTGGCCAAAGCGGCTGCGGGCTTGCCGTGTCGAGGGGATCGGGCGCATGCGGGGTTCCTTGGATTGTTGTCGTTGAGCGCGGCGTTCAGTACCGCGGTACGGCACGGTCGACTTGCGTGGACCAGGCGTCCACGCCGCCGGCGAGGTTATAGACGGGGCTGTGGCCCTGCCGCACCAGGAATGCGACGACCTGCGCGCTGCGCGCCCCGTGATGGCAGATACAGACGATGGGCTGCGGCCCCTGCAGTTCGCTCAGGCGCTGCGGCACCTCTTGCATGGGCATGTGCAAGGCCTGGGCGCCGGGCAGCGCGATGCGGGCCAGCTGCACCTCCCAGGCTTCACGCACGTCCAACAGCAGCGCGCCCGGATGGGCCGCGACAAAGTCCTGCAGATCGGTGACAGCCAGCGACTGCATGTGGCTAGTAGTCCGTTGCGCCAAACCGATTGCATGAAATCGCGCCTTCGTCCGCCATGCGTCGTTGCA